>CALROE020000168.1:0-6924 GCA_943369715.1 Bradyrhizobium ivorense | reverse complement strand
CTGCTATCTGGCGCTGATCGTGTTCTTCGCGTTCTTCTACACCGCGATCGTGTTCAACCCGACCGAGACCGCCGACAATCTGAAGAAGCATGGCGGCTTCATCCCGGGCATCCGGCCGGGCGAACGCACCGCCGAATACATCGATTACGTGCTGTCGCGCGTCACGGTGCTGGGCGCTGCCTATCTCGCGATCGTCTGCCTGATCCCCGAAATCCTGATCTCCTATGCCTCGGTGCCGTTCTACTTCGGCGGCACCTCGCTCCTGATCGTGGTCAGCGTGACCATGGATACGGTGGCGCAGGTGCAGGGTTATCTGCTCGCCCACCAATATGAAGGGTTGATCAGAAAGTCGAAGCTGAGGGGGCGTCGCCGCTGACGTCCGAAGCCGCGCGTCGCATCGCTGTCCGCGCTTCCGCGCTGATCGTGGTTGGCGCCGGGCTGGATTTTGAAACGAAGGTGCGCGGCGGACCGCTCACCGAGCCGGGGGGCGAATACGTATGAGACTGATTCTTCTCGGACCGCCGGGGGCGGGCAAGGGCACCCAGGCACTACGTCTGGTTCAGAAGCACGGCATCGTCCAGCTCTCGACCGGTGAAATGCTGCGCGCCGCGGTGGCGGCGGCGACGCCGGTAGGCCTCAAGGCCAAGGACATCATGGCCAGTGGCGGGCTGGTGCCGGATGAGATCGTGATCGGGATCATTTCCGATCGTCTCGATCAGCCGGATGCGGCGAAAGGTTTCATTCTCGACGGCTTCCCGCGCACGGTGCCGCAGGCCGAGGCGCTCGATGAACTCCTGAAGAAGAAGCACATCAAGCTGGATGCCGTGGTGGAGTTGCGCGTCAACGAGAGCGCGCTGTTGCAGCGGGTTGAAACCCGGGTGGCAGAGATGCGCGCGCGGGGCGAGGACGTGCGAATCGACGATACGCCGGAAGTGCTGGCGAAACGGCTGGCGAGCTACCGCTCGCTGACCGAGCCGCTGATTCTCTACTATTCGGAGCAGCGCAAGCTTCTGACGGTCGATGGCATGATGCCCATCGAAGAGGTGACTCGCGAGATCAACCGAATCCTTGCCGCGATCGAGGCGGTCGAAGCCAAGGCTGCCAGGAAGGCAGATTCGGCCAAGCGAACCGCCAGGAAAGTCAAAACCGAGGCCAAAACGGAAACCGGGAAGAGCGCCAGGAAGACCGGCGCCAAAAAGGCCGCCAAGAAAGCCGCCAAGCCGGCCGCCGGAAAAGCCGCCAAATCGGCAGCCAAGGGGGTCGGGGCTGCCAAAAAAGCCGCCAAAGCCTCCCGGAAGGCCGGGAAAACGGCCTCCAAGGCGGCCAAAAAGGCTGTCCGGAAGGCGCCGGCCAGTTCCAAGGCTCACGCCGTCGGCAAGGCCAGGAAAGCTGCCAAAAAGGTCACGAAAAGGCGAGCTAAACGCTAGAGACGGTTGACGAAACCAAGTTGAATCCTTTAATAAGCCCGGTATCCAGTCGGATTGTTTCCAGACGATGCCGGGCCCCGAGACAAGCAAGGGGACGGGCGTCGTGTTCGCGTTTGTGGACACCCGCCCAGAATAGCTAAAAACACAGCCGGTCCCAGGGATCGGCGACAGGAGAGACTGCGTGGCCCGTATTGCCGGTGTGAATATCCCGACCAACAAGCGCGTGCTGATCGCGCTCCAGTACATCCATGGTATCGGCCAGAAGAATGCCGCCGAGATCATCGAGAAGGTCAAGATTGCAGAGGATCGTCGCGTCAATCAGCTGAGCGATCAGGAAGTGCTGCAGATCCGTGAAGTGATCGACCGCGACTATCTGGTCGAAGGCGACCTGCGTCGCGAGACCGGCATGAACATCAAGCGTCTGATGGATCTCGGCTGCTATCGCGGCCTGCGTCATCGCCGCGGGTTGCCGGTGCGCGGCCAGCGCACCCACACCAATGCGCGCACGCGCAAGGGGCCGGCCAAGTCGATCGCCGGCAAGAAGAAGTAATTTCGCGAATAGCGAACGGTGAGTGGCGAATAGTTTCTATTCGCTATTCGCTTTTCAGGTGTAGCCGCTGGCATTACGGCGGCGTTGAGATCTTAGGAAAGGTTCTGGAATGGGCAAGGAAGCCACCCGCGTACGTCGCCGCGAGCGCAAGAACATTGCATCCGGTGTTGCGCACGTGAACTCGTCGTTCAACAACACGACCATCACCATCACCGACGCGCAGGGCAACACGATCTCGTGGTCGTCGGCCGGCACGATGGGCTTCAAGGGCTCGCGCAAGTCGACCCCTTACGCCGCGCAGGTCGCGGCGGAAGACGTCTCCAAGAAGGCGCAGGAACACGGCATGCGCACGCTGGAGGTTGAAGTTGCAGGTCCGGGTTCGGGCCGCGAATCGGCGCTTCGCGCGCTGCAGGCGGCGGGCTTCACCGTCACGTCGATCCGCGACGTGACCACGATCCCGCACAATGGCTGCCGTCCGCGCAAGCGCTGGCGCGTTTGATTTTACGACCGCGGGCGGCATGGCCGTTCCGCGATGAACTTTGCAGTGTATTTGACGCGGCCTGATCCGCGTTCTCCAACGCCAGTGATGTAGACGGCATGGGTGAAACAGTGACGATCCAGAAAAATTGGCAAGAACTTATTCGGCCGAACAAGCTCCAGGTAACGCCGGGCACCGACGCGAATCGTTTCGCGACGCTGGTTGCCGAACCTCTCGAGCGCGGCTTCGGCCAGACCCTCGGCAATGCGCTGCGCCGCATCCTGCTGTCCTCGCTGCAGGGCGCCGCGGTGCAGTCGGTGCACATCGACGGCGTGCTGCACGAGTTCTCCTCGATCGCGGGCGTCCGCGAGGACGTCACCGACATCGTGCTCAACATCAAGGACATCTCGATCAAGATGCAGGGCGAAGGCCCCAAGCGCATGGTCGTGAAGAAGCAGGGCCCGGGCGTCGTCACCGCCGGCGACATCCAGACCGTCGGCGATGTCGTGGTGCTCAATCCCGACCTGCAGATCTGCACGCTGGACGAGGGCGCCGAGATCCGCATGGAATTCACGGTCGCCGCCGGCAAGGGCTACGTGGCCGCCGAGCGCAACCGCCCCGAGGACGCGCCGATCGGCCTGATCCCGGTCGACAGCCTGTTCTCTCCGGTCCGCAAGGTCTCCTACAAGGTCGAGAACACCCGCGAGGGCCAGATCCTCGATTACGACAAGCTGACCATGACGATCGAGACCAACGGCGCGATCTCGCCCGATGACGCGGTGGCCTATGCCGCCCGCATCCTGCAGGACCAGCTCAATGTGTTCGTGAACTTCGAAGAGCCCCGCAAGGAAGTGGCGCAGGAGATCATTCCCGATCTCGCGTTCAACCCGGCGTTCCTCAAGAAGGTCGACGAGCTCGAACTGTCGGTGCGTTCGGCGAACTGCCTGAAGAACGACAACATCGTCTACATCGGCGACCTCGTGCAGAAGTCGGAAGCGGAGATGCTCCGTACCCCGAACTTCGGCCGCAAGTCGCTGAACGAGATCAAGGAGGTGCTGGCCCAGATGGGTCTGCATCTCGGCATGGAAGTGCCCGGCTGGCCGCCGGAGAATATTGACGAACTGGCCAAGCGCTTCGAAGACCACTACTGAGTTCGTCATTCCGGGGCGCGCGTGAGCGCGAACCCGGAATCTCGAGATTCCGGATCGCCGCTTCGCGACGTCCGGAATGACTACCGGGCGAACGCAGGCGGCCCACCTGATCCGATTGTCCGACGAGCCGTCGTGACAGAATAAGTATTGAGGAAAATAACATGCGTCACGGCAAGGTTCATCGGAAGCTCAACCGCACCGCCGAGCATCGCAAGGCGATGTTCGCCAACATGTGCGCCGCGCTGATCAAGCACGAGCAGATCGTCACCACGCTGCCGAAGGCCAAGGAGCTTCGTCCGATCGTCGAGAAGCTGGTCACGCTCGGCAAGAAGGGCGGCCTCTCGATGCGCCGCCAGGCGATCTCCGAGATGCGCGACCTCGACCAGGTCCGCAAGCTGTTCGACGTGATCGCGACCCGCTACAAGGACCGCCAGGGCGGCTACACCCGCATCATCAAGGCCGGCTTCCGCTACGGCGACAACGCCCCGATGGCCGTGATCGAATTCGTCGACCGCGACGTCGACGCCAAGGGCCTCGACTCCGGCCCGGTGCAGGAAAAGGCCGCGGAAGCGGCGTGAGCTTCTGCCAAATCGGTTTTCAAAAGCGGCGCTTCGGCGCCGCTTTTTTGTTGGGCACCTGTCGGGCATCGCCGCCGCAATATGCCGTGGCACTCGACGTGCAGCGCACGGCGTTCGACCGCGGCTATTTTTGGTTGAGGGCGTGGTGGTGGCGACGTAGGATCGCAGGGATCTGGACAGAAAAATGAGCCGATTCTGGAGCAGCTTGACGCACGACCTCCAGCCCTATGTGCCGGGCGAACAGCCGCGCATGGCGGAACTGGTCAAGCTCAACACCAATGAAAATCCGTTGGGTCCTTCCCCGCGTGTGCTGGAAGCGATCCGCGGCGAGGCGACGGATGCGCTGCGTCTGTATCCGGATCCACAGGCCACCGCGCTGCGGGCCGCGCTGGCCACCTATCACCAGGTCCGGCCCGAACAGGTGTTCGTCGGCAACGGCTCGGACGAGGTGCTGGCGCACGCCTTCGCGGCACTGCTGAAGCACGATGGGCCATTGCTGTTCCCCGATATCACCTACAGCTTCTATCCCGTTTATTGCCGCCTGTTCGGCATCGCCTATGAGGCCGTCCCGCTCGACGCGGCCATGCAAATCCGCGTTGCCGACTACCTGCGGCCGGCCGGCGCACTCATCATCCCCAATCCGAACGCGCCAACGGGAATTGCGCTGTCACGGTCGGAGATCGCTACCCTGCTGGAGCAACATCCCGACGCTCCCGTCGTCATCGACGAGGCCTATGTTGACTTCGGCGCCGAGACCGCGATCCCGCTGGTTGCTTCCCACCCTAACCTTCTGGTCGTGCAAACCATGTCGAAGTCGCGGGCGTTGGCTGGCATGCGGGTCGGCTATGCCATCGGCGACGCCGACCTGATCGAGGCGCTCACCCGGGTGAAGGACAGTTTCAACTCCTATCCGCTCGGCCGGCCCGCCCAGGCCGGCGCCATCGCCTCGCTGCAGGACGAAGCCTGGTTTCAACAGGGCCGCGCGCGCGTCATCGAAGGCCGCGAGCGGCTCAACCGCGGACTGCACAGGCTCGGTTTCGAGGTGCTGCCGTCCGCCGCCAATTTTGTCTTTGCGCGCCATCCGAAGCACGAGGGCGGGGCGCTGGCCGCCGCACTACGCCAGCGCGCGGTGATCGTCCGCCATTTCTCCGCCGCCCGCATCTCCGATTATCTGCGGATCACCGTGGGCACCGACGAACAAATCGACCGGCTGTTGTCGGAGTTGTCGGAGATATTACGCGCTGCGTAGGGTGGGCAAAGCATTGGGCGCGCATCGCGCGTCCCGATGGCGTGCCCACCATTTCAAATGAACGCGGACGATAGATGGTGGGCACGGCGCGAAGAGCGCGCCTCTGCCCACCCTACGGCTACCACCCCTCCAGCACGATCTTGCCGCGCGACTTGCCGCTTTCCAGCAGCGCGTGCGCGCGCTTGAGATTGGCGGCGTTGATCGTCCCGAACGCCTGGTCGAGCGTGGTGCGCAGCACGCCCTTGTCGATGAGGTCGGCGACGTCGTTGAGGAGATGATGCTGGCCGATCATGTCCGGCGTCTGGAACGACGAGCGCGTGAACATCGACTCCCAGTGCACCGAGACCGCCTTGCCCTTGAAGACGCTGAAGGTGAATTCCTGGGGATCGTCGATCATGCCGAATTTGCCCTGCGGCGCGATGATGTCGGCCAGTGCCTTGTAATGCTGCTCGGTATTGGTGAGGCTCGCGATCAGCGCCACCGGCGGCAGTTTCAGCGCTTCGATCTGTTCCTTCATCGGCTTGCCGTGGTCGATTACCGCGTGAGCGCCGAGATCGAGACACCATTTTTGCGATTCCGGGCGCGACGCTGTGGCGACCACGGTGAGGCCGGTGAGGCGGCGCGCGAGCTGGATCAGGATCGAACCAACGCCGCCGGCGCCGCCCATGATCAGGAGCGTGCGCGGATCGACGCTCTTGCCGGGCACGACGCCGAGGCGATCGAACAGCAATTCCCATGCGGTGATCGAGGTCAGGGGCAGGGCGGCTGCTTGCGCGAAGGAAAGCGTCTTCGGCTTGCGGCCGACGATGCGTTCGTCGACCAGGTGAAATTCGGAATTGGTGCCCTGACGCAGGATCGAGCCGGCGTAAAACACCTCGTCGCCCGGCTTGAACAGCGTGACGTCGGGGCCGACGGCGTCGACGATTCCGGCCGCGTCATAGCCCAGGATCTTGGTTTCGCCGGCCGGCGGTGCGGCGCGCTTGCGCACCTTGTAATCGACCGGATTGGCCGAAATCGCCTTCACGGCGACGCGGATGTCGCGGCCTTTCGGCTCCGGTTTGGCGGCCTCGAAATCAATCAGCGAAGCGGCGTCATCGATGGGAAGCGATTTCTGGTATCCGACGGCCTTCATGGGGCGGTTCTCCTTGGTCCCGGCGGCAATACGCCGGTGTTCCCGGCACTACCTGCTGTTTCAGAGGCAGAATTGCAAGGTTTGAGCGAAAAACGCGCGCTGAAGGGCGCGTTGCGCCCGCCGAATCGAGCGATAACGGGCCGATCCGGCCGCCCAATCGCTTCTATTCGCGGGCCGGGACGCCTATATTCGCACCATCAATCCCAGGGATTTTTTTCATGTTTGCTGTTCGTATCGTTACGGCGTTGTTGGTCCTGGCGGCCGCGGCCGTCCCGGCGATGTCGCAGGACCGCCGTGTGCCGAATTCACCGCTGGAGCTGAAGCTCTCCTATGCGCCGATCGTGCAGCGGGTGCAGCCG
>CALROE020000167.1:0-6931 GCA_943369715.1 Bradyrhizobium ivorense | reverse complement strand
TGTTCGCGGTGAATCCGGAGCCGCTGGCGACCACGTGGAAATTGCCACCGCCGCCGCGACCTTCAAGGTTGCCGCTGGCGTTGCGAATGCTCTCGCTCCAGGTTCCGGAAAGCGCCGTGCCCTGGGCGACGACGTTGCTGGCGAGATTGAACTTGAAGCTGTCGCTGGCGCAGGTCAGGGTCTGGTTGATGGCGTCGCCGTCGGCGCGGACGGCGTAGGTGGCGCGGCATCGAACCCGCTCGGTGGAACCGTCGTCGAGCGTGATGGTGCCGCCGCCGGACCAGTTGCCGGCCATCCCGGCGAACACCCCGGGGTCGGCGTAGCTCTCGGTGCCGCAGGTCGACACCAACAAAAACGCGACGGCTGCGAATATCAGCCGTCGCGCGTTTGAGATGATTGCCGCTGCAGGGTCCGGCTTATTGCCGCGACGCTTCCCATCGACCACTGCATGGTACGCCTGCAGACGAGCCATTCCACTTCCCCGAACCGGTCTTCCCGCTGAGCTGGCCGTTCGCATATGCACCATTGATCGAGACTCGCACAAGTCCCTCTCTTCCGACCTTGCCGGAAACGGCGGCGCCACCGGCCGAAACCTTGCCGTCCATCACGGTCAGCGTCGAACTGACGGTCGGTTCGCAGCTGCCGCTCTTGGTCACCACCGTGACATTCCAAAGTCCGTCATAGGCACTGCTCTCGGCGGAAGCGGGAGCGGCGGCGAGGGCGGCAGTGGCGGTCAAGGCGGAAGCAAAGAGCGCGTTGCGAATGCGATTGTGGCGCATAAATCATATCCCCGAAAATGTGTGTGATGACGCGGCTTATTGAGCCACAATGTGTTCAAAGTTTGCTGCGCCGCGACAACACGAAAAGCTCCCAACAAATCAAACATTTGCTGGCGGGATTAATTCCAGACGGGGAGCGAAAACTGGCCTGAGGCAGGTCTATTGTCGCCGGTAAATTATTACTTGGGCAGATTCGGCGCGCTGGTGGCAAATTGCTCGTCCTGCGGCTTGGCCGGCAGCGATTGATGGGCCTTGGCGTACTCGATTACCTCTCCCAGCAGCTTCTGGCCGAGCGGGGCCAGCGCGCGCTCCCACAATTCCCGGGCGGTTTCGCCCTTCTTGACGAAGCACCATTCCTGGGCGGCGATCGCGCCGGCATCCATGCGGTCGGCGAGATGGTAGACGGAACCGCCGGCGATCGGGTCGCCTTCCCGGATGGTCCATTCGACCGCCGCGATGCCGCGATGCCGCGGCAGCAGCGAGGGGTGGTAGCCGATCCCCCCGAGCTTGGCCGCCGCCAGCGCGTCCCGGCCGATGCGCGCGTGGCTGTGCGCGGTGACGATCAGGTCGGTGTCGGCCGCGATCTCCCCGGCGACCACCAGCTTCGGATCGGCCTGCACAGTGACCGCGATTCCGGCGTCGCGGGCCGCGGCGGCGAGCCGGTCATCGGCGTCAGCGACGACGACGCCAGCGATTTCGACGCCGTGCTGGCGCAGCATGTTCAGTGTCGTCACGCCGAAATGGCGGGAGCCGACCAGGGTAATCCGCATGGTGTTCGATCCGTCCAGAGCAAGGCGTCCCGTCGATAACACGTCGCCACTGTCTGTCACGCCGGGGGCGCCCGCGCGACCGGGTTATCAACAGGTCGGGCAGGGGTCTGCGAGACCGCATCGGGCCGCAAAAAGGCCATTGAAGGCGGCTTGCATGGCGCAATGGCACGGGATTACGCTGACCGCATTGCGGCCCGGACTGTAACGGAGATTTTCATGCAAAGACTTTTCTCGATGCAAAGGCTTTCGGTGATCACGGCGACGGTGGCGTTGGTGTCCTTGCCGGCCGGCCTGGTGCTGGCCCAGACCACGCCGGGCACCGGGGCGGCACCGACCACCACGACGCCGGCGGCCACGGCTCCAGCAGCGACGCCGCCAGCAGCGGCAACAACGGCCGCGCCGGCCGCGAAGACCGAAACGACGACAACCGAACCCGCGAAGCCGGCGCAAAAGAAGTCCGCGAAGAAGATGACCCGGCAGCAGGAGATCGACAAATCGATCGACAGCGGCACGGTGCCCGCGCGCTATCGCAGCTCGGTGCCGAAGGAGTACCACCATCTAATTCCGTTCGATAAGCGGTAGCCCGCGCGTTCAGGGCGCGAGCCTGCTTGTCATTCGGATGTGGCGGACCTGGTTGATGGGTGGCTGCACCCGGGAATGAGGCTGTCCAAATGACGAAAAAGGGAATTACCGGCCACGACGAGTGGGTGCTGACGGAAGCGCTCGCCACCGCGCTGGTTGCACTGGAGCAGCTGCCGGCGGCAAGCCAGCCAAGGCCTCACATGGAGGATATCAGGAAGCTCCTGATCGCCGGCTGCCAGCAAGGTACCGTCACCGTGCATCTGGCGCAGGCCAAATGCCGGCTGTTTCCCGACCGCGATCCCCTGACGATCTACCGCGAGTACGGCCTGGAGGACGGGCAGGGGTGAAGGATTTGCCGCCTTGCGCTGCCGGCGCCTTGGTGAGTGCCGGGTTTCACGTCTCGCCGACACCGCCCGGCAAAAAGCCCTTCAACCGCTTCCATGCGGGCGCAACGACAAATCCAATGACCGGGATACAGACCGCGCCGATCAACAGGCCAAGCACGCCTGATATGGTGGCCTCGACGATCCATCCGAGCAGGCCCGCAGCCGTTGGGAGTGCGTGAGCCGCAGCCTCGGACGCGGCGTGGACGGCGTGTCCGATCGAGGGCGGGCCGTAGATCTCAAGGCCATGCAGTACGATGCCGCCGCCGACCCAGATCATCGCCGCGGTACCGACGGCACCGAGCAAGGTCAGGAAGGCAGGCATGCCGCGAACGAGGCCGCGTCCGAGCGCCCGGCCGATGCCGCCAAACGGCGGGGCGCCATCGTTTTTTGCCAGTGCCAAACCGACATCGTCGGCCTTCACGATCAGCGCGACCACGCCATACACGGCGGCGGTGATCCCGATACCGACCAGCGCCAGCACCAGTGACTGCGTCAGGAGGCTGCCCGCGGGCAATGCCGCCAGCGTGATCGCCATGATCTCCGCCGACAGGATGAAGTCGGTCTTGATGGCGCTGGCGACCTTTTCGTCCTCCAGGGTCTGCGCATTCAACGCCACCGTGCCGAGCTGGGCCTCGTGCTGCTGGGCATGATGGGGCAGGAGGGCTTCGAGCAGTTTTTCCACCCCTTCATAACAGAGGTAGGCGCCGCCAAACATCAGCAGCGGCGTGATCGCCGAAGGCAGGAAGTAGCTCAAGGCCAGGGCTGCGGGAAGCAGGATCAGGAGCTTGTTGCGCAGCGATCCCGCCGCGATCTTGCCCACGATCGGCAGTTCGCGCCTGGCGGTGAACCCGATCACGTAACCCGGCGTGACTGCG
This sequence comes from Bradyrhizobium ivorense, assembly GCA_943369715.1. GTDB lineage: Bacteria > Pseudomonadota > Alphaproteobacteria > Rhizobiales > Xanthobacteraceae > Bradyrhizobium > Bradyrhizobium ivorense_A. The sequence goes on along the minus strand of CALROE020000167.1, from coordinate 3,539 downwards.
GTATCGTCGATGACGACACCCGCCGCCTTTGCGCCTGCCTTGGCGGCCTGGCTCGCCACATCGTCAAGGGATGCCGCCGCGACCTTTGCGATCGCAGCGATATCGTCGAGCAGGCCGATCAGTCCGATGCTCACCAACAGTTCCCGTTCGTCATTCGCAGCTTCCTCGCCGATCAACCTGAGCTATAACCCGGTAATGCGCCCAGCACACTCGTTGAGAGCCCAACCCCGCGAGAGATCATGAGTTTCTTCGAGCGACTAAAGAGCGCAGCATCCGTCGAGTGGCGGGCCTACACCGAGCACCCCTTCACCAACGCGTTGGCGGACGGTTCGCTTGCCGAGGCGGCGTTTCGTCACTACCTCGTTCAGGACTATCTGTTCCTGATCGAGTTTGCCCGCGCCTATGCGCTCGCCGTCTACAAGTCGCCCAGGCTTGCCGACATGCGCGAAGCGGCGGCCGGCCTGTCGGCCATTATCGACATCGAGATGAACCTGCATGTGAAGCTCTGCGCGGGGTGGGGCCTGTCTCCCGATGATCTCGAACAAGCCGCTCCGGCGGTCGAGATGCTGGCCTATACGCGCTACGTGCTCGACGCGGGCATGCGCGGCGATCTGCTGTCGCTCATGGTGGCGCTGGCTCCCTGCGTGATCGGCTACGCTGACATCGCGACCAGGCTTGCCGCGCAGCCCCGCGCGCTCGCGGCCACCAATCCATACAGCGTCTGGATATCAGAATATGCCGGCGCACCCTACCAGGACGTCGCGGCAAAAGCGCTGAAGCGGCTCAATGGTCTTGCCGATCTCTACGCCACGCCGGCCCGGGAGACAGACCTGATCGCTATCTTCAAGGAGGCCACCCGGCTTGAGGCCGAGTTCTGGGAGATGGGCTGGCGCGCGAAATAGGGTCACGGCGCCCGGCGGCCGAAGGCAGTCCTGGCGGGGACGGAAGGAACCGACCTCCATGTCGGATGTTTTCTCCTGCGCACTGACCCGCGGTGCCGCGCAATAGACCAATGGGAGCCACCCAAGGCCCGGAGACGACAAACCCCTTGAGCCCGAAGACTTTCCAACTCGGACCGAGGACAAGAAGATCCTCAAGCATGACGGCGAGACGGCGGACTGCTCACGATCCTGTTGCTTGAGCAGCTTGCGCGTCGTTCAGCTATTGAATGAACGATGCCCATAGCGCGGCATTGGCAAGCGTTCCCAGTTCATTCATGTGGCAACCGTCATGCGGGTTGCGGCCGTCGTTGCCGATCAGATCGGTGTCGGGCCCTGGTCGAATGTTCAGTTGATCATTGACAGCGGATGACTGGGCAGCGCGAACGGCTGCGATGTTGGTGGGTTGGTACACATCGCACTTGGTGGTGCGCGATAGATAGAGCGGGGCATCAAAGCCGGAGGCGCGAAATCGTTTGACGAATTGATGCAGCAGCGAAACATATTGCTGCTGCGTTGTCGTCAGGATCGCGTCTTTTTCGCCTTGCTGAAACAGAAAGTGCGTTGGCCGGAGTTTTGCGGCGTGAAGTGCGGCAATGGCGCGGTCGATCCGTCCGGCATGCTCGTTGTTCAGGGCCGACAGCGATGCGCCTTCCACCGCGAAAGATGCGACGATGACACGCTCATAACGCGCGGCCTGGATCAGAAGGTCGCCGAGGCGGGTCCCGAAGTTGCCGCCCGCGCCATCGGCCCCCAGCAGCGGATCGGCGGCCGCGAAGCATTTGCCCGAAGCAGGGTCGAAATTGTCGACGGCTTCACGGGCGGAGTATCGGGTATTGCCGTAATTGGCCGCGTTGCTCTGGCCTAGCAGCACGATCACGGCCGTTCGATCGGAAACCGGCAGGCAAGGTCGTTCAATCCGCGGGGGCGGCGGGAGCGCGGTCAGATTGATCTGGCTGCTGCGAGGACTGGCGAGATGGCTGCCGATCGCACCAATCAGCACGCCACCGATCAGGAACGCGAGATTGCGTCGCATTGGAATCACGACACCGCTGGAACGAGGACCGGCTTGTCGGTCGTGTGCCGTGCTTTCTGCAATCTGTTCTGCCGCCATCGATCGATCGGTGCCTCGACCCATCTGTAAAGCATGATCGAGGCGATCAGGGACATCGCCAACGCGAGGCACGCGCTCGCAATGGTCTCAGGCAGCAATATCCATCCAAACAGGAAGTGACAGATGTAGAGCGGGTACGACAGTTCGCCCAGATGCCGGTCCCAGGGGATATCACGGGTTAGTTCGAACAGACGTGGCACGCCGATGATCACGGCGCAGAGCAGCGACAAAGATGCCAGTCGTGAAATGCCGTCCCACTTGCTGAGGGCCAGCAAAGCGAACACTGACACTGCCGCGATCGAGAGCAGGCGATATACCTGCTTGCGCTGTGCATCGTTGCGCGAAACATAGGCGTAATAGCCGAGCGACCCTGTCAGGAACAGCGCGATTTCGGAAGGAAAGAACCGGTACGTCCATGGTTCTCCGCCGAAGCCGAAGGCCCAGAGCAGCGCGATCCGCAGGATCAGGCTTCCCGCGATGGCCGCCGCAATGACGATGGGCCCCCGTCTCACGACCAAGGGCGCGAGCAGGTAAAAATAGAATTCCAGCCCCAGCGTCCACGCCTGGGGAATCGGCGCGTAGGTATAGAGCAGGCCCGACATTCCGCCCGGGTGCAGCGTGGAGGCCAATGCGCCATTGCTGATGAACAGGAAGAAATAGATCTCCTGACCGACGATGAAGATCTGCGACCCTATCCAGAACGCCAGGCCGGGCAGGTCCAGCGATGCAATCGGCCCCCAGTTGGGGGCCACCGCGAGAGACAGGACCAGCACGACGGCGTAGGTTGGCCAAAGTCTCAGCACGCGATTGGAGATGAACAGAAAATAGGAGCCGGGCCCATATTTTTCATTCAGGACCAGCGCCATGTAGAAGCCTGAAATGACAAAGAAGCTCTGGACGGCGATGTCGCTGGTCGGAAATCCGAGCGGGATCCCGAAATGAGCGAGTACGACGGATAGCGCGAGATACAATCTAAGACTGCCCATCGCCAAATGCTGGCGGCACAATCTTGAGGAAGTCTTAATGATTTTCGAAAACCTGCCTCGACAGAGCGGAGCAGGGCGATCTGCAAGCTATCGGTTGGAATGAGCAAGGCTGGCCTCGGAAAGATCGATACCGACGACAGAACAGTCCAGGTTATTCAGAGCGATCAGAGCCGCCCGGGAAGAGCCGCAACCGGCGCATAAGATGCGCAGGTCTTGCCGAGGTCGGCCCTCGGGCCACAATTGAATGCCGGCAAATCCTTGGCGCGCGTCAGCGGTCCCCATTGCTTCAGGTATTTCTCCGGCTGTGCGGCCCGCACTTGATTCGTGTGGTCGTTTCAACGAGCGCAGCCTCTGGAGTCGGCGGTTGCATCAATTCTCAATTCAATTTCAGCGCTCAATTCAAGCGCTGATTTCCGTACTTCTACGGTCCGTTGCGAGCCGCCGCCCATCAGCGTTAGCGAAGCGTAAAAGTTGATCGATTAGATTTGCCTAATTGATGTG
>CALROE020000166.1:0-6933 GCA_943369715.1 Bradyrhizobium ivorense | reverse complement strand
GTCGAGATGAAGCTCGGAGCAATCAGGCCGAGATTGTAGGCATCGACATCCAGCGAGGCGCCGAGCGTCGCCGCGATGATCGCGGTTCGCATGAAGGCTGCAATCTGCACGGCGATTCCGAACAGCACGACGGTACGGGTAGATCCGAGCATTGCCTGTCCTCGCTTGCCGAGCTGCGGTCTGGGCGACCGGCGCCGACAAGAAGCAATAGATACAAGACGGAAACCGGAGCGGTAACAGGGGCGCAAGCCACAGGTCAATCCGTGCGGCCCACGCCGGAATCGCATAACGTCGTCGCGGGAGGGTAGCCGTCGCAACGGCCTGCCGCCAGCACATTGAGGTTTCATGACGACGGTTGAAGCGTTCCCTTGCAAATGAGCCTTTGAACTCTTAGGGGTAGGCTAAAATCCGCAGCACGCCGATCCCGGGGCTCCCCGCAACCGCTCGTTGGCATTCGTCTGGAATTTCCATGGCCTTGATGAGCATCAATGATGTCAGGATCGCCGTCGTCGGGCTTGGCTACGTCGGCTTGCCGCTTGCGGTTTATATGGCTCGCCATTTTCCTGTCCTCGGGTTTGACGTCAACGCCGGACGGATATCGGAACTGCAGGCCGGGCACGATCGTACCCGCGAGGTGACCGACGCGGAATTCGCGGCGGCCCGGACCATCAGCTTCTCGGCGGATCCGGAGGATCTCAAGCGGGCGAATTTTTTCATTGTCACAGTTCCGACGCCGATCAATCAGGCGCTGCAGCCGGACCTCGGCATGCTTGAGCGGGCGTCGGCGACGGTGGGCAGCGCGCTCGGTAAGGGCGATATCGTGGTTTACGAATCGACGGTGTATCCCGGCGTCACCGAAGACACCTGCGTCCCGATCCTGTCTGATGTTTCGGGGCTGGTCTTCAACCAGGATTTCTTCGCGGGTTATTCTCCGGAGCGGATCAATCCCGGCGATCACGGTCATCGCCTGTCCGACATCATCAAGGTCACGTCGGGCTCGACGCCTGAAGCCGCCGAGCTCGTCGATCAGGTCTATTCCCGGGTCGTCACCGCCGGAACCCACAGAGCAAGTTCGATCCGCGTCGCGGAGGCTTCGAAGGTCATCGAGAACATCCAGCGCGATGTCAACATCGCGCTCATCAACGAGCTTGCGCAGCTGTTTCGGATGATGGGGCTCGAGACCCGCGAGATTCTTGCGGCGGCGGGGACCAAATGGAATTTCCACGGCTACGTGCCCGGACTGGTCGGCGGGCACTGCATCGGTGTCGATCCCTATTATCTCACGCACAAGGCGCAATCGATCGGGTTCCATCCGGAAATGATTCTGGCGGGCCGCCGCATCAACGACGGCATGGCGCAATGGGTTGCGCTCGACCTCGTCAAATTGATGCTTCGCCACAAGCTTGAAATCGGACGCGCGCGCATTCTTGTGATGGGGTTGACCTTCAAGGAAAACTGTCCCGACATCCGCAACAGCAAGGTCGTCGATCTCGTCAGAGAGCTTGGCTCGCTTGCCGGCGAGGTGATCGTCTACGATCCCCTGGCCAATCCCGCCGAAGTTCGCCGGGAGTACGATATCGTTTCAGTTGCGGCCATTCCCGAAGGATGCTTCGACTCCATTATCCTTGCGGTACGGCACGACCAGATCACGGAGCTTGGAGTCGATCGTCTGCGCACCATGCTTGTTCCAGGCGGGGTGATCTACGATCTCAAGCAGGTGTTGCCGATCGCAGCGAGCGATGCCCGGCTTTGAGTGTTGCAGGAAGTGCGTCGCCGCATCGGTGGCAGGCGTCGGGAGATTGATGGCATGAAAGTTCTGGTCACCGGCGTCGCCGGTTTCATCGGCTCGCAAACCGCGAGGACCCTGATTGCCCGCGGCGATGACGTCATCGGCCTCGACAACCTCAATGACTATTATGACGTCAATCTCAAACTTGCCCGTCTGGCCCGGCTGCAGGGACAGAACCATTTTCAGTTTGTGAAGGCCGATCTTGCCGACCGCGGCGAAATCGAGCGGGTGTTTGAAGAACACAAGCCGGATCGCGTCGTCAATCTCGCCGCGCAGGCGGGGGTGCGTTACGCGTTCCAGAATCCGCATTCCTATGTCGATTCAAACCTCGTCGGCTTCCTGCATATCCTGGAAGGATGCCGTCATCACGATATCAAGCATCTGGTCTATGCTTCTTCGAGCTCGGTTTACGGCGCCAATACGCGGATGCCGTTCAGCATCCACGACAATGTAGATCACCCCTTGAACCTGTATGCCGCGAGCAAGAAGGCCAATGAGCTGATGGCTCACTCCTATTCCCACCTCTACGGACTGCCGGTGACGGGCCTGCGCTTCTTCACGGTCTACGGGCCGTGGGGCCGGCCGGACATGTCGCTGTTCCTGTTCACGAAGAAAATCATCGCCGGGGAGCCGATCGACGTCTTCAATTTCGGCAAGCATGCGCGTGATTTTACCTTCATCGACGATATTGTCGAAGGCGTCGTGAGGACGCTGGACAAGGTCGCGACGCCGAATCCGGACTGGAATGGCGCCGAGCCGGATCCGGGCACGTCGGCGGCGCCCTACCGGCTCTACAATATCGGCAACAACCAGCCGGTCGAACTGATGTATTTTATCGAATGTATCGAGAAGGCCGTGGGCAAGACGGCACTCAAGAACATGCTGCCGCTGCAGCCCGGCGATGTGCCGCGCACATTTGCGGATGTAGACGCGCTGGTGGCCGATATCGGCTTTCAACCCAAGACGCCGATCGAAGAGGGCGTTCAGCGCTTCGTCGACTGGTATAAGGATTTTTATCGCGCCGGTTGCGCCGCTTGACGGAGATTTCCTCCGGGCTACCGGTCGATAACATGGGGCGCACCGTGACCTTGGCCTCGAGCAACGGACAAAATTCCGGAGCGGTCGCCGGCGCCGCCCGGCGACCGAAGCTGCTGTATGTCGTGACGGAGGACTGGTACTTCGTTTCGCACCGGCTCCAACTCGCCATTGCCGCGCGTCAGGCCGGTTACGATGTGGCCGTGGCGACACGTGTCGACCGCCATGCCAATCATATCACGGAGGCCGGTCTCGCGCTTTACCCGGTGGCCTTCAATCGCGGCGGGCTCAATCCTTGGGAAGAATTTCGCACGTTCATCGATCTGGCCCGGATTTATCGTCGCCAGGTCCCGGATATTGTCCATCATGTCGCGCTGAAGCCGGTTCTGTACGGATCGCTGGCGGCGCGCCTGACCGGAATCCGGGGGATCGTCAACGCGCTCGCCGGACTCGGCTACGTGTTTTCATCGATAGGCCTGCGCGCGAGAGTCCTGCGCTGGATCGTAAAGCCCGTCCTCAAATTCGCACTTGGCCGGAAAAATTCCGTTCTGATCGTCCAGAACAGCGACGACTGGAACAGGATCGTTGTCGACGGATTGGCAAAGGCCGACAGCATCAGGCTGATCCGTGGCGCGGGCGTCGATCCCGGCGCCTATCGGCAGACCAAGGTTGTCGGCGATACGCCTCTGGTCATTTTGCCCGCCCGGCTGCTGCGGGACAAGGGCGTCGGCGAATTCGTGGAAGCGGCGCGGTTGTTGCGCGCCAGCGGCGTCAAGGCGCGTTTTGTTCTGGTCGGGAAGCCGGATCCGGCAAATCCGGCCAGCGTCAGCCAGGCCGAAATCGATGCCTGGGCCGGCGAGGGCGCCGTCGAATGCTGGGGCTGGCAGGACGACATGCCGGCGATCTTCGCGCAGGCGCAGATCGTCTGCCTGCCCACCTATCATGAGGGGTTCCCAAAATCCCTGCTCGAAGCGGCCGCGAGCGGCTGCGCGATCGTGACAACCGACATTGCCGGCTGTCGGGAGATCGTTCGGCACGGCGTCACAGGCTGGCTGGTTCCCGCGCGGGATGCCCGCGCCCTGGCCAGCGCCTTGCAACAGGCGATCGAGCAGCCGGGCTTGCGCGAACGGTACGGCGCCTCGGCGCGCGCGCTGGTCGAGACTGACTTTTCGTCAAGCCGAGTGGCGAACGACACGATCGCGGTATACGACGAACTCATGGCGCGCTACCGGTGAGCCGCGCCACGCCGGCGGTTGAACCCGACCGTTCAGTTCGTGTAAAGCCTGAATTCCCGGCCAATCGAAGGAATACGATGAGCAAACCAGGCCGTGGCCGTGTCCTCTTCGTGCTGGGCTCACTGGCCGTCGGCGGCACCGAAACCCAGCTTGCGCTGCTCGCCGAGGGCCTCACCAGGCGGGGGTGGACCGTCGAAATCTTCCTGCTGGAAAAATCCGGTGCGCTGATCGAGCGGCTGGAACAGGCGGGCGTTGAGATCAGCGACGGAGGTTACGCCACCGGACCCGGATCGAAACTCGGCAAGCTGGCGTCGGTGATCGGATGCGAGTTGCGTCTGTTCTGGCGCGCGCTGCGGTCGCGGCCGGATGTCATGCATGGTTTCCTGCCGCTGGCCAATTTCATGACTGCGCTGGCCGCGCGGATCACGTTTATTCCGCTGCTGGTGACGTCCAAGCGCGCGCTCGGCAATCATCAGGATCGCCTGACGGTCTGGAAACGGCTGGACCGGATAGCCAACGCATTGTCGGATGTGGTCACGGCAAACTCGCAGGCCGTCGCCAGCGACACCGAGGCGCGGGATGGTTATGACGCGTCGCGCATTGTCGTCATTCCCAACGGACTGGATTTCAGTCGTCTCGACGCGGCCGCCGGCCACCGTGACGAAGCGCGCAACGACCTCGGACTTTCGAAGTCCGATATTGCGATCGTGATGGTAGCCAATCTCATTCCGTACAAGGGACACCTCGACCTGATCGAGGCGTTCGCCCGCGTCGCACCCGGCGATCCCAGACTCAAATTGTTCCTGATCGGACAGGACCGGGGGGTGGCAAAGGACTTGATCAGCCGCGCTGCCGAACTCGGCATCACCGAAAGGATCAGCCTGCTGGGTTCACGGGATGACGTGCCGAGACTGCTGTCGGCAATGGATCTCGGCGTGCTGTCGTCGCACGAGGAGGGCTTCTCCAATGCGCTGCTGGAGAAACTGGCGGCAGGACTGCCGGTCGTCGCCACCGATGCCGGAGGAAACCGGGAAGCCCTCGCAGGCATGCCCGATTGCGTGCTGGTCCGGCCGCACGATGCGGATGATCTGGCGCGCGGTCTGGCGGAAGTGATCGGCGGCCTCAACGCGGACGATCGAAACCGGAAGGCTCGACAACGCACTATCCATGAGCGCTATTCGGTCGATGCCATGGTCGACGCCTATGAGCGCATTTATTTGCGTGCCCGGTAAATCGCATCCGAATCGGTCCGTGCAATGAAAACGCTGTTGGCGACATACGCGGCCAGCAACCTGCTCTCCGGGGTTGCGAGTCTGCTGTCGGTCCTCGTGCTGGCCCGGCTGCTGCCGCCGGAGCAATACGGCGAGTATGTGACGGTGCTGGTTGTGGCGTCGCTTTGCCAGACCGCGGCCTTCAGCTGGCTGAGTTCCAGCCTGACGCGGCTTTATTCGGAGGAAGCCGACAAGGAGGGCCGCGGGCGGTTTGCCGCAGCCGTGCTGATCGGCTTCGTTTTGTCGGCCTTCGCCGTTGTTGTCATATGGATGATCGGCCTGGCCGTGCTGCGACTGTGGTTGGTCGATCGACTATGGCTGGGCATGGCCGGTTTGTCGGTGCTGTTGTCCGCGTCATGGGTGACGATCAGCCTGAGCTGGGCTAGAGTTGCTCTACTTCACCGGCGTTTCGTCGCGGCCCAGGCGGTTCAGTCGCTCGGAGGCCTCGTGCTCGCAATTGCGGGGCTGGCATGGCGGCCAGGAGACCCGCTGATGGCGCTCGCGGCCCTTGCCGTCGCGTCGCTGCTGGCTGCGGCCGTTGCACGGTTTCCGGTGCGCAGCGCGCTCTGGGAGCGGCGTCAAATCCAGCGGCACCTGCGCGAAATCTGGGCTTATGGCGCGCCGGTCACGGGCGCTTCGTTCGGCTATGTAATTCTCGCCACGTCGGATCGGCTGCTGATTGCGGCCAGCCTGGGCCCCGCCGCCGCCGGGGCCTATGGGGCCGCCTCCGCGATCGCCGGCCGTGCACTGGGTCTGCTGCTTCCGCCGATCGCCTTTGCGGTCAGGCCGCAGGTCTTCCTGGAGTTCAGTCGGGGGGGAGCGGAGCCCGCGCGACGACTGATGTACCGCACGTCCGGCTGGCTGATCGCCATCGGGTTACCCGTCACCGTCCTGTTCGTCTGCGCGCCGGGTCCGCTGGCATCGCTGATCCTGGGAGACGAACTGGCCGGCGCCGCGGCTGCAGTGTTGCCCTGGACGGTAGTCGGCGCTTTCATGTCGGTGTTTCTCACCTTGCATTTTGCCATGGCGTTTCAGATCGCCCGCCGCACCAAATGGATGCTTCTGGCGGTTGCACCGGCCGCCGCCTTCGACATCATTGCCAATGTGGTGTTGTTGCCGAGGTTCGGCATCGTCGCCGCCGGATGGTCGATCGTTGCGAGCCATGCGATCGCACTGCTTCTGGCCATCGGCTTCGGCAGCCGCCACTTTCGCGTGCCGTTTGCCTTTTCCGACGCGTGGCGCACGGCGGCGGCCTGCGCGCCGCTCGCGGCTTTCCTGCAGCTCGAATTTCCAAAAACGATTTCGGGATTCGTCCTCATGCTGGGCGGCGGAGCGCTGGTCTATGCGGCTTCCGCGTTCGGACTCAATGTCGCGAACGTCAGGAGCGAGCTGATGGCGCCGGCCCGAAAATCCGGCGGCAGCGCGCACCTCGGACCAAAGCCGGATTGAACGGGTCTAGTACCCGGAATCATAAGTCACTGAGACGGCGTCCTTTGACACGGCGCTGGTGGACTTTGGATTTTGTCCAGACGAACGGCTCGGCATCTTTGTTGTAGGCTTTGATGAACGCATTGATGTGCTGTTTGAGTTGTTCGACCGAGGT
>CALROE020000165.1:0-6950 GCA_943369715.1 Bradyrhizobium ivorense | reverse complement strand
AGACGTGCTTGCCGGCATTGATCGCCTTGGTCAGCAGCGACGGTCGCGCCTGCGTGGTTGCGGCGTCGAAGAAAATGCTATCGCTCTCGTCGCGCAGCGCGGCATCGAGGTCGTTGGTCCAGCGCGTCACGTTGAAGCGTTTTGCGAGTGCTTCGATTTTCCCGGCGTCGCGGCCGACCAGGATCGGATCCGGCATCATGCGGTCGCCATTGCCGAGCAGCACGCCGCCGGAATCGCGGATCGCGACGATCGAGCGAATCAGGTGCTGATTCAACCCCATGCGGCCGGTGACACCGTTCATGATCACGCCGAGGCGGTGCGTCGTCATATTGATTGCTCCTGCAGGATTCTTGGCTTTGGTTGTCGAAGCGGCGACAGCGCCGTCCACTCCGGATGAACTTTCGAGGCGAAGCCCGGCGCCGTCAGCGACCCCGTCAGGAGATCACCGTCGTGGATCGACAGCCGCACCTTGTCGCCGTCGCGGGTGTAGAGATCGGGATGCGCCGCCAGGAACGCCTGCGCCTCGGCCGCCGGCGTATCGACAAAGCCGTCGACATAATGGTGCCCGTTGCGCTCGGCATGGGTGACGCCGATCAGCGCGCCCAGCGCCAGATCCTGCTGCACGCCAAGGCCGGCCTGACAGGTCAGGTCCTCGCCCGAAATGAAGAACCGCTCGCCGTCCGCGCTCCACTTCGCGGCGCGGGCGGCGTTGACGACCGACTTGAAGATTCCCTTGCAGGATTTCGAGGAAATGCCGCGATATCCGAGCGCGCGGCCGGACGGGAAGGCATCGTAGGAATCATCGGCTTCATCGATGATGACGTCGCGCCGCGCCAACGCGCCGAGCGGCGACTGCCTGAAACTGTCACGCGGCATCGGCTGCTCTATATAGAGCAATTTCGCCGCGATCGGCCTCAGCGCGGCGTCGCGGTCGAGGCGCTCGATCAGCGCGCCGAGGGCGGCGAGATCGGCATATTGCTCGTTGGCGTCGAGCGTAACGCTGTAATCATGCGGCAGCGTGGCCAGTTCATTGCCGATCCGGATCAACCGCGCTGCGTCGGCGTCGGGATCGCCGTTGAGCTTGAGCTTGAAATAGCGGGCGCCGGCGTTTTCCCTGACGTCGGCGACGCCGCCCTCGCCCTCGATCTGGTCGTCCATGCCGACGGTGTGCCGGATCGCGACGCGTTCCAGCCGCTGGCGTCCGCGGAGGAATTGCGCGATGTCGGCATCGCCGAGGTCGGGCGATAGCCGGGCATCGATCCCGGCGATATTTTGCGCCATGCCGTCGAAGAAGTTCACGCCAAGCCCGCGCAGCAGCGCATCCAGGATCGCCTTGTCGATCTCGGCCGGCCCGAAGCCGGCGGCGAGCGGCGGGATGTCCTCCTTGGCGCAGGCCTCGACCTGCGCGGCGATGACGGCAGCATGGTGCCCGAACGCGGTATCGAATCCGGATCGCGTCAGATAAAGATCCCGCGCGATCGCCAGCGAGCGGCGCAATTCGTCGACGGTCTGCGGCGGGGTCAGATGCGCGCGCTTGTCGAACCATTTCGAGGCCATCAGCTCGGCGCTGGCGCCAACCGATCTGCCCTTGCCCTCAACCTCGATTTCGGCGCGCACGAACGCCTGCGCCGAGGCGTTGATCACCACGCTGCCGAACCGGAACGGTTTTGAGAATGGAACCGGGCGTTCGAAAAGCGAAATATCTCGCACGGCGATACATGGCGGCATGATGTTTCTGCCCTAGTCCAGCGTGCTCTGGGTGAAGAAATGCTTGCGGATGCGCTGCACCAGTTCGGTGAAAACGGGATCGGCCATGGCGTCGAGCGAGCGTGGCCGCGGCAGCGGCACGTCGTAGATCGCCGCGATCGAGCCCGGCCGTTCCGTCATGACCAGCACGCGGTCGGCAAGGAACACCGCTTCCGGAATCGAATGCGTAATCAGCAGCACGGTCTTGCCGGTCTCGCGCTGGATCCGCATCAGCTCGACATTCATGCGCTCGCGCGTCATGGCGTCGAGCGCGCCGAACGGCTCGTCCATCAGCATGATCTTGGGATCGTGCACCAGCGCCCGGCAGATCGAGGCCCGCTGCTGCATGCCGCCGGACAATTGCCACGGCAGCTTCTTCTCGAAACCCTCGAGCCCAACCAGCTTCAGCAGATCCTTGGCGCGCGGCAGATATTTGTCGCGCGGCAGGCCCTTCATGTCGATCGGCAGCATCACGTTGGCCAGAATGTTGCGCCACGGCAGCAGCAGCGAATTCTGGAATACGATGCCGACATTGCCATGCGGTTTTGTCACCGCCTCGCCCTCGACGAACACCTCGCCGGTCGAGGGCGCGAGCAGGCCGGAAATCATTTTCAGCAACGTGGACTTGCCGCAGCCGGACGGACCGACCACGACAAAGAACTCACCGGCATGGATGTGGAAATCCAGCGGCTTCAGCGACACCACCTCGCCATCGCGCGACCGGTAGGTCTTCGAGACGCCGGAGAGCGTGATGCCCGATTTGCCGTCGCCGGCGGCGCGGTCCGACACCACGCGCAGAGGCGCGGCTGTTGGATTGACGCCGGCTGGGTTGGTCGCTGCATTCATTCCGCAAGGTCCGATTAAGGTTAGGGTACCGTCATTCCGGGGCGATGCGAAGCATCGAACCCGGAATCTCGAGATTCCGGGTCTGGTCCTCCGGACCATCCCGGAATGACGTTGCCTTACTTCGGCAGGTAGTCATTGGTGTAAAACGCCTTCGGATTGTCCTTGGCCTTGGCTTCGAGGCCGCCATACTCGACCATCAGGTTGACGCTGTCGGCCATGTTGGCGTCGGTGACCTGGAACGGCCGCTTGCCCTTGGTTTCCGCCGTGCGGTACAGCGGGATCGTCAGCTCAAAACCCTGGGTCAGCGTTTCGATCTTGCCGCCCTTCGGGTTGGCGTCGAGGATCGCCTGCGCCGCGCCCTTCGGGTCCTTCTCGGCGGCTTCGACCGCCTTGGTCGAGGCCGCCATGAAGCGCTTCACCAGATCGGCGTTGGCCTTGACGTAGTCGGTGTTGGCGACCAGCCCCGAGCAAACCATGTTGATGCCGTAGTCGGCGAACTTGATCGGGAAGACGTCCTTGCCGGTGGCGTCCTTGATCTTCATCGACTGGTCCATGACGTAGCCGAGCAAGAGGTCCGCCTGACCGTTGATCACGGCGTTGAGCTTGGTCTGGCCGTCGCCGGCCACCGTCTTGAAGTCGGCTTCCTTCAGCCCGGTCTTCTTCAGGAACAGCGGCCAGATCTGGGTCATGGAGTCAGCGGGCGTAATCGCCACCGTCTTGCCCTTGATATCCTCGGGCTTCCTGATGTTCTTCTCGACAAAGCCCATCGCCGACATCGGGCTGGTCTGCAGCAGCACGCCGGTGGAGACGATCGGCGCGCCCTTGACCGCCGCGCGCATCATGGTGGGCACGTCGACATAACCGAAGTCCGCGGTCTTGGCGGCGACGGCCTGCGTGGTCGCGGCCGAGCCGCGGCCTTCCTGGATTTCGAGGTCGATGCCTTCGGCGGCGTAGATGCCCTTGGCCTTGCCGTAGTAAAACGGCGCGTGCTCGCCATAGACGTACCAGTTCAGCATCAGCACCACCTTGTCGGCCGCCGCCGCGGGAACTACCGCCAGCGCCGTCCAGACCAGGGACGCCGTCACCGCCGCTATCAGTCGCACCATGTCATCCTCCCGTTGGTATTTTACCGCAGCCCTTGGCGGGCTGCTTTTCTCTCTTGGTTCCTACGCCGCAAACAAAAACTCGTCGCGCTGGCTGACATGCCAGGGAATCACAAAACGCTCGATGCGGTCGACGATCCAGAACAGGATCACGCCAAGCAGCGCCAGGATCACCAGAGCGGCGAACATCGTCGGCAAATCGAACGTGCCGATCGAGCGCTGCAGCACATAGCCGATGCCCGAATTGGAGCCGACGAATTCGCCGACCACGGCGCCGACCACCGCCAGCGTCACCGAAACTTTCAGGCCGGAGAAAATCGCCGGCATCGCATGCGGCAGGTTAACTGCGCAAAACACCTTGAAGCGGCTGCCCTGCATGGCGCGCGCGAGATCGACCATATCGGGGTCGACCGATTTGAAGCCCTGCACCGCCGAGACCACCACCGGAAAAAATCCGAGCAGGAACGCCGAGATCACCTTCGGAATGATGCCGAACCCGAACCAGACCACGAACAACGGCGCGATCGCGATCTTCGGCACCGACTGCGAGAACACCAGCAGCGGATAGATATAGCTTTCCACCGTCTTCGATCCCGCGATCAGCATCGCGACGGGAATGCCGAACACCGCCGAGAGCAGGAAGCCGCAGATCGTGGCGTAAGTCGTCGGCCAAGCCTGCCGCAGCAGTTCCGGCCAGTCGGTCCACAGCACCGCCAGCACGTCGCCGGGCGCCGGGATTTGATACGGCGGAATCCGGAACAGCCGGATGGTGAGATCCCAAGCCACCACGATGAACACCAGGAACAGGACCGGCCGAACCCACGCCGCATTCAGCAGCCTGGACATCGCTCCTGGGCCCTTCGCCTCCGCCACGCTTCGCTCCCCGGCTGGTTCGTCTTGTTGGTGCGTCCTGGCGGACAAATTAACTTGTTGGATAAATACTGTCTAGGGGAATTTGGCGCGACCCGGCCGCTGGAACACAGCGTACTTGCGGATGCGCGGACCAGCCATTTGTTGAACCGGATCAACTGCTGATGAAGCCTGAAATGACGGCCCAACCCTCAACTGTCATCCCCGCGAAAGCGGGGATGACGAGTAGTGCCGAGCCGCTCAGTCAGCGCACCGCTAGTAACACCGCACGATATTGACGGTCCGCTCTGTGCCGTTGCGGCCGGGAACGGTGACGGTCTCGGAGGGGCAAGTCTGCACATAGGGGCGGTCGGAGGGGGCGACCATCGGCGGGAAGCGATGCGGCCAGTCCCAGGGAACGTCCTGGGTGTAGGTGTAGCGGATATCGCCCTTGATCGTCTGATTGACGTCGGCCGCCATGGGTTGCTCGCCATAGGGCGGCGCATAGGCATGGCCTCCAGGCCAGAACGCGCCGGGATGGCCTCGCCGATGATGCCCGAGACCCGGCGCCCTGGGAAAGGAATGCGTCGAAGCAACGCCTGCGCGGGGCCCTGCTTGCGCCGACCGGGCGAAACTGTCGTTCGCCGCTAGTATCAATACTGCGACGCTGAGGGGGGCGATCAACGCCCCATACATCCGATACGCCATGATACGCACTCATCCGTTGGTTACTGAGCAGGTCCCCCAGCGCAGGCTAGGCCTGTGCCCCTGCGTCCACAAACACATAATTAACTATTGGTTAAAGCGTAATATTACCAGGACGGCACCGATCTCGTTCCCGGTGCAAAATCACGCCGGTTGCTGTGCCGCAGCACGCAGCTTCGGCGTCTTGTCCTTACCGAAACTGGCCGCCGATTTCCCCGTCAGCGCCGCCAGCACCAGCGCCACCATATGCGCCAGCCGCTCGTCCTTCGCTTCCTTGCCCATGAGGTCACGACCAAAAATCACGCTCAGCGTCGCCGAATTCGAGAGGTAGAAAAAGCACAGCGCCGCGATCGAGATGTAGAGTTGCACTGGATCGACCGCGACGACGAAATCGCCGCTCTCGACGCCACGCCTCACCACGGTGCGGATCATTTCGACGAACGGTGAATGCATCGATTTGACTTTTGTCGATCGCTTCAGATGCCGTGCCTTGGCGAGGTTCTCGGTGTTCAAGAGCGCCAGGAATTCCGGATTCTTGATAAAATAGTTCCAGGTGAATCCGATCAGCCGCTCGATCGCGTCAGGCGGATCGAGATGCTCGAGATCGAGCCCGCGCTCCTCGGCCCGGATCTGTTCATAGGCGCCTTCCAGCACCGCGAGGTAGAGATCATCCTTCTTGCCGACGTGGTAATACAGCATGCGCTTGTTGGCGCCGGCCTTGGCCGCAATGCGGTCGACCCGCGCGCCGGCCAGGCCATGGGCGGCGAATTCCTGCTTGGCGGCCTCGAGAATGCGAATCCGCATGCCCTCGGGATCGCGCTGCCATTTCAGAATTCGCTTTGCCTTGGCCAAGTCAGGTGCCCGGTGATGATGGATCGGATGTAGCATGCATGAGATGGAATGATAAAGGAGCCGTCATTCCGGGACGATGCGCAGCATCGAACCCGGAATCTCGAGATTCCCCGGTGCGCAATGGCGCACCTGCGGTCTGGTGCTACGCACCATCCCGGAATGACTATAGCTCACGCCCTCGCCGTCCGCTCCACCAACAGCGTGTGAATGCCGCAGGTGCCGTCGCGCACGCTCAGCACCCTGGTGCCGGGCTTGCGGCCGGCGCGCACCTCCGAGACGTTGACGCCCGATGCCAGCAGCCGCGCGCGTGCCGCGTCGGCATCGGCAACGCGCCAGCTCAGGCCCCACAGCTTGTCGTGGGAGAGGTCCGCGCCCGCCACCGGCCGGCGCACGACCTCGATGATCAGATCGCCGCAGCGAAAGAACATCAGCTGTCCCCAGTCCTGATGCGAACGGTCGAGCGCCATGTCGAGGCCGAGGCGCGCGCCATAGAGTGCGGCGGCGCGCTCCGGATCCTCAGTCGACACCACGACGTGATCGAGCGAGAGGATCGGCGCCTCAGACGTCGTGGCCGAGTGCGGACGCTCTTGCGCCAGTTCGAGAAAGAACATCCGCACGCCCCGCGTCAGATCGGTCGCCGCGCGGGTGCGCTTCCAGGACAGGGTCCCGCCCGATTCCAGATCGCTGCTTTCGACCTCGGCCACCGGGTCCGGCTTCATCGCCAGACGATCGAGCCTGCGGTACATTTTTCCGATATCGCCGACACGAAAGCAGATGCTGGCCAGCCCCTCTCCCCAAAGCTTGATCACGCTGCGGATGCGGTCCGCCGTCGCGGAGGCGCCGGCCGGC
>CALROE020000164.1:0-6994 GCA_943369715.1 Bradyrhizobium ivorense | reverse complement strand
CGCGCGGCGCAGCGCCGGCCGTTTGCTGCTGCGCATCGAGGACATCGATCCGGCGCGCTGCCGGCCGGAATTCGAGGCCGCGATCTACCAGGACCTCGCCTGGCTGGGGATATCATGGGAAACCCCGGTGCGGCGGCAGTCGGAACACCTCGCGGACTATCGCGCCGCGCTGGAGAAGCTCACGGCGATGGGCCTGATCTACCCCGCGTTCGAAAGCCGCGGCGAGATCGCGAGACTGGTGGCGCAGCGCGAGGCGCAGGCGCCCTGGCCGCGCGATCCCGACGGTACGCCGCTCTATCCGGGGCTGGCGAAGACGCTGTCGCCGGATCAGCGGGCGTACTTGCGCGATTCGGGCGTGCCCTATGCGCTGCGGCTCGACATGGCGGCGGCGCGCGCGCTGGTCCCCGATCTCGGCTGGACCGAGTATGGCGAGGGTCCCGAGGGCGAGACCGGTGCGGTGGCCGCCCGGCCCGAAGCCTGGGGCGATGTCATTCTCGCGCGCAAGGAGACGCCGACCAGCTACCATCTGTCGGTTGCGATCGATGACGCCTTGCAGGGCGTCACCGAGGTGGTGCGGGGCGCCGACCTGTTCTGGTCGACCAGCGTGCACCGGCTGCTGCAGCAGCTGCTCGGTTTGCCGCAGCCGGCCTACCGCCACCACCGCCTCGTGCGCGACGGCGAGGGGCGGAAGCTGTCGAAGTCGACAGGCGCAAGCGGACTTCGCGAACTCCGGGCGCTGGGTGAGACGCCCGACGGCATCCGCCGCCGGGTTGGCCTGACGTGATCGGCAGGCCTGGTTCCCGGGCGAAAATGCCCTTCGTGACTCTCTGCCGCGCTCCGTGGCATGGTGGGGCCGGCCAGGGTCGGGGGAATCATGGCGCTCAAGTCGCGCTCGCAACGGTCTACACCGAAAAAACGGACGTCGAAACAACGCGTTCCAGCCCGTGCCGCGGGCAAGACGCGCAGGCGCGCGGTCGTGACTGCCGGACCCCGCATGGTCGAGGCGGCGCTGGCGGCGTTCGCCCATGAGGTCCGCACCCCGCTGACCGGAATTCTCGCCATCAGCGACCTGCTGGCAACCTCCGACCTCGACGAGCGCGAGCGGCGCTGGGTCGACACCATCAAGGCAGGCGCCGAGCACCTCGCCAGCCTCGCCACATTGTTCGTCGACGCCGCGAGGAGCCGTGGTCCCGGACTTGGGGTGCGGGAGGACTTCTTCGACCTGCGAGCGCTCGCCCGCAGCGTCGGGGATTCGCTGGCCGGCCGGGCGACGGCAAAGGGTTTGCAGTCCCAGGTCGAGATCTCCGAAAAACTGCCGGCGTTCGTGATTGGCGATCCCGTGCGGCTGCGCGCGGCGCTGGAAAACCTGATCGACAATGCGGCCAAGTTCACCGAGGCCGGCGGCGTCGGCCTCACGGTCAAGCCGATGCGCGGGCCGAAGGGCAAGGTCAGCATCGCCTTTGCGGTTTCCGACAGCGGCATCGGTCTCACGCTCAATGAGATCAAGCGCCTGTTCCGGCCGTTCTCGCAGGCCAATGTCTCGATCGCGTCGCGCTTCGGCGGCGCCGGCCTTGGACTGTCGTCGGTCAAGGCGCTGGCGCGGGCGATGGGCGGCGACATCATCGTGACGCAGCGGCGGGGCGGCGGAACCACGTTCACCCTGAGCGTGACGTTGACCCGCGCCAGGGCGCCGAAAGCGACGAGCCTCGGCGCGGATGCCGATTCTCCGCTGGATCAGGCCAGGGGCTTGCGCATTCTCAGCGTCGAGGACAATCCGTTCGGCCGCGTGGTGCTCAACGCGATCCTCACCGAACTCGGCCACCAGGCGGAATTCATCGGGCGTGGCGAGATCGCCGCCGAGCGGATCGCGCAGGGCGATTTCGACGCGGTGCTGATGGACATGGTGTTGCCGGGCATCAACGGCATCGAGGCGATCAGGCGAATTCGCAAGCTGCGCGCGCCGTTTGGCCGCATCGCCATCATCGGAGTGTCGGGTCGCGGCGACGACGAGGCGGCATCGCGCGCCGCCGGCGCCAACGCCTTTCTGGTCAAGCCTGTGAGTCCAAGGGCTCTAGCGACTGTGCTGCTTGAAGCGACACGCCGTGCGGCAGCCGCGACTTGATGATCGCCGCATTCAACTCGCCGCCATAGACGAAGATCGCGGCGATGAAATACAGAAACACCAGCGCGATGATGACCCAGGCGAGGCCGGCATACATCGTGACGTAGTTGTTGGCGAAGCGGGCGAGATATTGTCCGAACACGATGCCCGACAGCAGCGACGCCACGAAGGTGAAGATGATGCCGGGCAGGATCTGCAGGAAACCGCGGCGGCCCGCCGGTAGCCATGCGTGCAGCAGGAACAGGGCGATCACCAGCGCCGCGACGGTAATGCCGTAGCGCGTGACGTTGAGAAAATGCTCGTTGGTTTCCACGATCAGCGGAATCCAGCGGCGTGCCGCCTCCAGCATCAGCGGGCCGAGCACGATCAGGAATGCCATCGCCAGCGCGGTAAAGGCGGCGATCAGCGTGTAGCCGATCGATTCCAGCCGCAGCCAGTACCAGCTCCGCGGCTCGATTACCGAATAGGCGCGGTTCAGTCCGACCCGCAGGCTTTCGATGCCGTTGGAGGCGAAGTACACTGCGAGCACGAGGCCGATGGTCAGCGCATCGCCGCGTGTCGTCGTCAGCACGTCGTGGATTTCGCTCGACAGCGAGTCCGCGACCTGTTGCGGCCAGACCTGCAGCAATAGCACTACCGCCTGATCGGCCAGTTCCTTGGAGCCGAAAAATCCGGCCAGCGAGGTCAGCACGATCAGAAACGGAAACAGCGCCATCAACGCCGACAGCGCGATATGGCTGGCGATCGCCCAGCCATCATCGGCGAGAAACGTATAGAACGCATCCATGACGACCAGATAGACGTAGCGGATCTGCCTCACATTTCACCCTGACGGAGCGGACGACGCGTTCAACCGCGCGACCCCGCTAGCTTCTGATATTACTGGACAAAAAGCCAGATCGTTGCGTCGGGGGCGGAGCCGGCGTTAACGGATGGCGGACCGCCCGGCGCGGTGTTATGTAGCGCCGATGGCATCCTTCCTGATTTCGATCCTCCTTCCCGTCGCGGTCGCCGCAGTTGCGATCGTCCTGCTGCTCGGTCTGCTTAACATGGTGCGGGGTGGATCGCCCAACCGCTCGCAGAAACTGATGCGGCTGCGGGTGTTGCTGCAATTCGTCGCGATCGTCATCACCATGCTCGCGGTCTGGGCGATGAGCCGCTAGCTGGAAGAATACGAGATGCATCGGCTTGAACCGGTGCGCCCCCTCTCCCATGGGGAGAGGGTTGGGGTGAGGGGTACGGTCTCTCGTTCGTGCGTAACCCCTCACCCGGCGCTGCGCGCCGACCTCTCCCCATGGGAGAGGTGGTCAGAAACACTGGAGCTCATGATGGTCGTCCTCAACCGCATCTACACAAGGACCGGCGACGACGGCACCACGGCGCTCGGCAGCGGCGAACGCCGCCCGAAATACGACCTGCGCATCGCCGCCTATGGAACCGTGGACGAGACCAATGCCGCGATCGGCATGGTCCGGCTGCATCTGGCCGAGGCGCGCCAGATCGATGCGATGCTCGGCCTGATCCAGAACGATCTGTTCGATCTCGGCGCCGACCTCGCGGTGCCGGAGCGCGAGGGCAAGGGGGAGCGCCTGCGGATGCTGGCAAGCCAGGTCGAACGGCTCGAGCGCGACATCGACACCCTGAATGCCGAACTGGCGCCCTTGACCTCGTTTGTGCTGCCCGGAGGGACGCCGGCGGCGGCGCACCTGCATCTGGCCCGCACCATATGCCGCCGCGCGGAACGGATCATGGTGGAACTCGCGGCCAGGCCCGACGAGCCGGTCAGCGACGCCGGCATCCAGTACATGAACCGGCTGTCGGATTTCCTGTTCGTCGCCAGTCGTTCCGTCAACAATAACGGCGCCGGCGACGTATTGTGGGTGCCCGGCCAAAACCGCTGAAGCAGCCATGCCCGGCGATTCTTGGGTCGTTTTTGGCTTTCGCGCGTTGACCGCCGATAGCGGGACCTTTAGGTTCCGCGCCCAAGCTGATTGTTACCAAAAATCCAAGCGAAAGAGGGTCGATGAAGGTTCTGGTGCCGGTAAAGCGGGTGGTCGATTACAACGTCAAGGTCCGGGTCAAGAGTGACGGATCGGGCGTCGAACTGTCCAACGTCAAGATGTCGATGAATCCGTTCGATGAAATCGCCGTCGAGGAAGCCCTGCGCCTGCGAGAGGCCGGCAAGGCAACCGAGGTCGTGGTGGTGTCGATCGGCCCCGCCCAGGCGTCCGAAACCATCCGCACCGGTCTCGCCATGGGCGCCGACCGCGGTATTCTGGTCAAGGCCGAGGGTAACGTCGAACCGCTGGCGGTGGCGAAGATTCTGAAGGCCATCGTCGACGAAGAGAAGCCCGGCCTCGTCATTCTCGGCAAGCAGGCGATTGACGACGATTCCAACCAGACCGGCCAGATGCTGGCCGCGCTGCTCGGCTGGTCGCAGGCAACCTTCGCCTCCAAGCTCGAAGTCGAAGGTTCCGATTTCAAGGTGACGCGCGAGGTCGACGGCGGCCTGCAGACCCTCAAACTGAAGGGGCCGGCGATCGTCACGACCGACTTGCGGCTGAATGAGCCGCGCTACGCCAGCCTGCCCAACATCATGAAGGCGAAGAAGAAGCCGATCGCCGACAAGAGCGCGTCCGACTACGGCGTCGATCTGACCGCCCATCTCGAGATCATCAAGACCACCGAACCGCCGGGCCGCAAGGGAGGCGTCAAGGTCAAGGACGTCGCCGAGCTGGTGTCGAAACTCAAGAACGAAGCCGGGGTTCTCTGATGACCACGCTGTTGATTGCCGAACACGAACACGCCACGCTGAAGGACTCCACCAACAAGGCGCTGACCGCCGCCACCCAATTGGGCGCCGAGGTCCACGTGCTGGTCGCCGGTGGCGGCGAGGGCACCAAGGCCGCGGCCGAGGCCGCCGCCAAGCTTGCCGGCGTCACCAAGGTGCTGGTTGCCGAGGGCGATGCCTATGCCCACGATCTGGCCGAGCCGCTCGCAGCCCTGATCGTGGCGCTGGCGCCCGGCTATGACGCTTTCGTCGCGCCCGCCACCTCGCGCTTCAAGAACGTGATGCCGCGCGTCGCCGCTCTGCTCGACGTGATGCAGGTGTCGGAGATCATCAAGGTGGTGTCGCCCGATACCTTCGAGCGGCCGATCTATGCCGGCAACGCGATCCAGACCGTGAAGTCCAAGGACGCCAAGAAGGTCATCACGGTGCGGACCTCGACCTTTGCCGCGGCCGGCGACGGTGGCAGCGCATCGATCGAAAACGCCGCCTCCGCGGCCGATCCCGGCCTCTCCAGCTTTGTCGGCGAGGAAGTGGCCAGGAGCGATCGGCCCGAACTGACCTCGGCAAAAATCATCGTTTCCGGCGGCCGCGCCATGCAGAGCCGCGAGAACTTTGCCAAATACATCGAACCGCTGGCCGACAAGCTCGGCGCCGGCGTCGGCGCCTCGCGCGCCGCGGTCGATGCCGGCTATGCGCCGAACGACTGGCAGGTCGGCCAGACCGGCAAGGTGGTGGCGCCGGAACTGTATGTCGCCATCGGTATTTCAGGCGCCATTCAGCATCTCGCCGGCATGAAGGATTCCAAGGTGATCGTCGCGATCAACAAGGATGAGGACGCGCCGATCTTCCAGGTCGCCGATTACGGCCTGGTCGCGGACCTCTACCAGGCGGTTCCCGAGCTGACCGAGGCGCTCGGCAAGCTCGGAAAGTAACGACGATTCCAGGTTCCGGCCGGATGGATCGGACTCCGGCCGGTGTTCATGCAAGAGAGGGTCGACGCGCGAGCCGCGTCTTCCCCGGTGAGATGACAATATGGCGGTGATGATCAAGAAGGTCGGCGTGATCGGCTCGGGCCAGATGGGCAACGGGATCGCGCATGTGGCGGCGCTGGCCGGGCTGAACGTGGTACTGAACGATATCTCCGAAGATCGTTTGAAGTCCGCCATGGCGACCATCAACGGCAATCTGTCTCGCCAGGTGGTCAAGAAGATCATCACGGAGGATGCCCGCAAGGCGGCGCTGGACCGGATCGTGACCGCGGAGACCATGGACGGGCTCGCCGACTGCGATCTGGTGATCGAAAGCGCGGTCGAAAAGGAAGAGGTCAAGCGCAAGATCTTCCACGATCTGTGCGCGGTGCTGAAGCCGGAGGCCATCGTCGCCTCCAACACGTCCTCGATTTCGATCACGCGGCTGGCCGCCTCCACCGACCGCCCCGAGAAGTTCATCGGCATTCATTTCATGAATCCGGTGCCGCTGATGGAGCTGGTCGAACTGATCCGCGGCATCGCCACCGACGATTCGACCTTCGACGCATCGAAGGAATTCGTCACCCGGCTCGGCAAGCACATCGCGGTATCCGAGGATTTTCCGGCCTTCATCGTCAACCGCATCCTGCTGCCGATGATCAACGAGGCGATCTATACGCTGTATGAGGGGGTCGGAAACGTCGAGGCGATCGATGCCGCGATGAAGCTCGGCGCCCACCATCCGATGGGACCGCTGGAGCTGGCCGATTTCATCGGGCTGGATACCTGCCTGTCGATCATGCAGGTGCTGCATGAGGGCCTCGCCGATTCCAAGTACCGGCCGTGCCCGCTGCTGGTGAAATATGTCGAGGCCGGCTGGCTCGGCCGCAAGACCCAGCGCGGCTTCTACGATTATCGCGGCGACAAGCCGGTTCCGACCCGCTGATTGTACGAGTCGGACATCTCCCAGCGCAATTTCCGCTCGATGTGCATCGCTTGGCGATGATCTTCTCCCCTCCTCCCACGCGCTCTTGCGCGTGGTGCGGAGGGGTCGGGGGTGGGGGGTCTATCGGCGAAACCGCTGCTTCGGAATACGCCGCACTACCCCCCACC
>CALROE020000163.1:0-7002 GCA_943369715.1 Bradyrhizobium ivorense | reverse complement strand
GAAGTCTGCGACGCCTGTTCGGCAAAGTAGGCCGCCTCGGACTTGACGTCGAGCTTCAGCCGCGGATCGTTGTCGCTGTAGCTCTTGAGCTCGTTCAACGCCGCCGGCCCGGTGAGACGCGCGCGTACCGTCTGCACGACGTTATTGCGGTTGAACAGGCTCTGCACGACAGGCAGGTCCGCCCAGATTTCGGATTCAAATACGCTGCCGCCGGCGTCGAACACCCCGGCCACGGTCCAGCGCGTCGCGCCGAATGAAACGGTGCTGCCCAAATCAAAACCCTCGAACTCCCGCAGCAGTGCCTTGCCGACCACGATTTCGTTGCTGCCGCGGCCGAACATCCGGCCGGAGGTGATGGCAACGTTCCTGCGCAGCGTCGCGCCCTGCTCACCGATGCCGCGCAGCGGCAGGTTGGCCTTTGTCTTCGTGGAGCGCTTGATGCCGTCAACCACGAGATACAGTTCGGGAGAGATCAGCGGCTTGCCGTCACTGCCGCGCGCGATGCCAGGCCCGTCCTCGATCAGGCGCACCTGATCGCGGCTCACCGTGCTGTTGATTTCCGCCTGCGAGCCTGCCCGAAGCACGATGGCAATGTCATCGGCGCCCGAGCCGGCAATGGTACGCCGGAATCCATTGGCCATCGCAAGGAAGGCGAGCAGCACGATCACCACCAGCGCGACCGCGATCACCGTCGACAGCGACAGCCAGCGCCGCTGCCCGATGCTCCTGAGGTTGATCGAAGTGACCGCCATGACCTGCAGCAAAAGCGAACGCATGATTATCCCCGTCCGAGCGCGGTGGCGATCTCGAGCCGCATGGCGTTGAGGGCCGGAATGATCCCCGTGATCAGGCCGAGCGCGATCATCAGCCCCACTCCCTGCAGCACGATTAACGGCGAGACGGCAAAGGCGGGGGCGATGCTGGACAGGCTGCTGCGCAAGGCCAGCGTGATCAGCGCGGCGATCGCCAGCCCCGGCAAGCCGCCGAGCAGAGCCAGCAGCACCGATTCACCGAGCACCATTCGCAAAATCCGCCCGCCCGAGAAGCCGAGCGTCTTCAGCACGCCGATCTCCCTTGTGCGTTCGCGTATCGACAGCGCCATCGTATTGCCGACGATCATCAGGATGGTAACGAAGGCGGCGCCGACCACCAGAAACACGATAAGGGCAATGTTGCCAAACTGCGCGGCGAACGCCTTGCCGAAGGCCTTTTCGGTGTCGGTCGACGTCTCCGCGGTGGAATTGGCGAACATCGCATCGATGGCCTTTGCAACGCGGTCGTTATTCCCGGGCGAGGTGGTCTGGAGAATCATCCAGCCGATGGTGTCCTTGCCGAACGAACGGGTCTCGTCGAAATAGGCGTACTGAAACAGCATGAAGTTGGTGTCGATCTGCTCGGTCTTGCCCCTTACGATTCCGGCGATGGTAAAGTCCCAGGTATGTCCGCCGCTGCGCTGGCTGAAGATGTTACTCGCAACCGGCACCCGATCGCCGATCTTCCAGCCCCATTTCCGCGCCAGCGATTCACCGATCACCGCGCTGCCGCGGTCCCGGACGAAGGCCTGAAGCTGCTCGGGCGAAATATCGAATTCACTGCGATAGACGTCGAAATAGGTCGTCGGCTCGATCGCCAGTGTCATCAGGAAGTTCTTAGGGTCCTGATAGTAGCCGCCAAACCAGTTGGCGTGGGTCACCTGCCGCACCCCGTCCAGCGCGCGCACGCGATTGAAATAGGCAATCGGCATCGGCTGGGTGAAGTTGATCTTGTTGACCGTGATCAGGCGATCGGCCGCGGCGCGGTCTTCGCCGGCCGTAAAGGCGCGGTAAAATCCGGCGAGCACGCCGAAGATCATGAACGCGATCAGGATCGACACGATCATCAGTATCGCGCGCAGTTTGCGGCGGAACAGGTTTTTCCGCAAAAGGTCGAATTCGTTCACGCCGCAAGCTCCCGTTCGACGAACTGGCCCTTGTCGAGATTCAGGGTGCGCTGCGCGTAACGCGCCGCCGCGGGATCGTGCGTGACCATCACGATTGTCTTGCCCAGCTCCTTGTTGAGCAGCTGCAGGATTGAAAGAATCTCGTCGGCGGAGTGCCGGTCGAGATCGCCGGTCGGCTCGTCGCAGAGCAGCAGATTGGGATCTGACACGATGGCGCGGGCGATGGCGACGCGCTGCTGCTGGCCGCCCGACATTTCGCGCGGATGGTGCTTGATGCGATCGGCAAGGCCCACCACAGAAAGCGCGGTGAGAACGCGCTCCGCCCGCTCCTTCTTGCGCAAATTCGTCAACAGCAGCGGAAGCTCGACGTTCTGCGCCGCCGTGAGCATCGGCATCAAATTGTAGAACTGGAAAATGAAGCCGATATTGGCCGCGCGCCAGCTCGCCAATTGCCCCTCGGACATGCCGTCAATGCGGCTGTCGGCGATGCGGACCTCGCCCCCGTCGGCGCGGTCGATGCCGCCAAGCAAGTTAAGCAGGGTAGTCTTGCCGGAACCGGATGGTCCCATGACCGCGACGAAATCGCCGCGCGGAATGACCAGGTCGAGGTGATCGAAGATCGTGATGGTTTCCTTGCCCTTGACGAAGCGCTTGCTTACGCCGACGAGAGCAACCATCGGATTTTCTGACGCCACTTTTATTTCTCCTGTCGAATTCAGTTGGCGGAAGCGGTCGCATTCGGAGCCAGCGCGCCGGCGTTGGCTTCGCGCATGAATGTCACCTTCACCGCCATATCCGGCAAGATGCGCGGGTCCTTCTGCTCGAACCGGATCCGAACCTTGACCGTCGCCTTTTCGCGATTGGCCGTCGGGACGATGGCGATGACGGATGCCGGTATCGACCAGTCCGGATAGGCATCGAGCGCGGCGTTGACTTTGCCGCCGGCAACGACACGTCCGATGAACGCCTCGTTGACATCGACTTCGATTTCGAGGGAATCCATATCCACGATGGTGCAGATTCCGGTCCGCGTGAATCCGCCGACCGACATCGGCGAGATCATTTCTCCCGGTTGCGCGCTGCGGTCGACCACGACGCCGCTGAAAGGCGCGCGAATCCTGTACTTGTCGAGCACCGAAGCGCTGCGCTCGGCGTCGAGCCTCGCGCCGTCACGCTGCGATTGCGCCTGGCGCAGTTGCGCAGTCAACACGCCGACGCGCGCCTGAGCCTTGGTATGATCCGCATCCGTCGCATAATTCTTCTGCGCGAGCGTCTGAACCCGCGAGAGAATCTTGGTAGCGTCCTGCAGGTCGGCGGTAACAGCTCCGATCGCAGCATCCGCTGCTTCGACGCGCGAGCGAGCCAGCGCCAGATCCGATTCCGCCAGCACACTATCGAGCCGCGCCACAACCTGTCCTTCAGTGACGGTCATGCCCTCCTCGATCAGCACTTCCATCACCTTCCCCGTGATTTCGGCAGCCACGGTTGCCTTGCGGCGGGCGACCACGTACCCGGACGCGGCGAGCGTGCCTGCGTCTTTCCTGGTCGCAGTTTGCTGCGGAGGCGGCGGCGGCGCGGCGGCCACCGGCGACTGCGCGACGGCGGGTTCGGCGCTGCGCAGGCCCCGAAATTCGGGTAAGCCAAACACGGTCACCGCGACCGCCGCAATGGCGACAAAACCGGCGACCGCCGCCAGCAACCAACGCGACCCGCCGCCCGGTACGGGCGGCGTCGCGCTTGCGCTGCGGTCAATCGCAAGCGACTTCAGCAGTCTGGTCTTATCTTCCGTCATTGCTTCGATAATCCCGGCGGCTCGGAACGCTGGCCCTGACGGGCGCTGCGTGATGGCTTGTCCGTCCGCTCACGATATCCTTTACACAAGTCGCCGGGATGCCGCGCCACTCTTCCAAGACGACCGTGCTCCGGGTGATCCGACAGACGGCGTCATGAAAATCGAGCTCAGCGCTCACCGGCGCGGTTCTAATTGTTCCAAAAGAACTTCTGCGGGGAGTTTCCGGCCTAATAGGGGCGGAAGCTGCTGGCTCCTCCGTCTGCCATCAGGGAACACCAGGGCAGCGCCAAGGCCAAGGCAATAGCTCGGTCAGCGCCATACCCAAATACCTTTCCTCCGCATATTCGTCAATATACGGAGGGCTGAAGCAGCAATCAGATGGTCATTCGTCCCTGCAATGCCTCAGATCGGATAGTGCTGCGGGCCGGTCTCGATCGTGATCCATCGCAGCTCGGTGAATTCGGCGATGCCCGCCTTGCCGCCGAAGCGGCCGTAGCCCGACGCCTTCACGCCGCCGAACGGCATCTGGGCCTCGTCGTGCACGGTCGGTCCGTTGACGTGGCAGATGCCGGATTCGATCCGCTTTGCCACGTCGAGCGCGCGCGCAATGTCACGGCCGAACACCGAGGCCGACAGGCCGTATTCGGTGTCGTTGGCGACCCGCACCGCCTCGTCGACGCCGTTGACGCGGACGATGGAAACCACGGGACCGAACGATTCCTCATTATAGATCCGCATCGCCGAGGTGACGTGGTCGACCACCGTCGCCGACATCAGCGTGCCCTGAACCTTGCCGCCGGCGACGACGCGCGCGCCCTTGCCGATCGCATCCTGGATCAGGCCCTGAATCCTCGTGGCGGCTTCGACGCCGATCAAGGAGCCGAGCGCGGTGTTGCCCTTGCGCGGATCGCCGGCCACCAGCGTTTCCGCCTTGGTCGCGAGCTTGGCGACAAAGGCATCGGCGATCTTGTTGTCGACCACGATCCGTTCGGTCGACATGCAGATTTGCCCCTGGTTCATGAAGGCGCCGAATGCCGCGGCCGCAACGGCGGCATCGAGGTCGGCATCGTCGAGCACCAGCAGCGGCGCCTTACCGCCGAGTTCGAGCAGGACAGGTTTCAGGTACTTGGCCGCAGTCTGCGCGATGATGTGCCCGACGCGCGTCGAGCCGGTAAAATTGATGCGGCGGACGGCGGGATGGGAGATCAGCGCGTCGATCAGCGCCGGCGCGTCTTCCAGCGCATTGGTGATGACGTTGAGGACGCCCGGCGGCAGGCCGGCCTCGCGCAGGCATTCCGCGATCAGCCGGTGCGTGCCGGGGCAGATTTCGGAGGCCTTGAGGACAACGGTATTGCCACAGGCCAGCGGCAACGCGATCGCACGCACGCCGAGGATGACAGGCGCATTCCACGGCGCGATGCTGAGCACGACGCCAGCCGGCTGGCGGATCGCCATCGCGATGCATCCGGGCTTGTCGGAGGGAATCACCTCGCCGGAAATCTGCGTCGTCATCGATGCCGCTTCACGCAGCATGCCGGCGGCGAGATGGACGTTGAACCCGGCCCAGCCGGCGGTGGAGCCGGTTTCCGCGGCCATCAACTCGATGAATTGCGGCGTCTTGCTCGCCAGCACGTCGGCGGCCTTGAGCAAAATCATGCGGCGCTGGCTCGGGCCGGTCGCCGACCATGCCGGAAACGCCGCCGCGGCGGCGTCCGCCGCGCGCTTGACGTCGGCGATTTTCGCCGCCGCCGCGCGGGTGGCGACCTCGCCCGTCATCGGGTTGAGGCGTTCGAAGGTGACGCCGTCGATCGCTTCGACATCCTGGTTCTCAAGCAACAGGTTGATCTTGTTCATTGCGATTTTCCCTCCATGATTTTCCGGCTTGGCGCCGGTTTCGATTCCGCCGAGATAGGCCCGCCGCACCGCGGGGTCGGACTGCAACGCTTGCGCCGTGCCGCCGCCGACGATCTTGCCGTTCTCGATCAGATAGCCACGATCGGCGAGCGCGAGGCTTTCGCGGGCATTCTGTTCGACCATCAAGAGGCCGACGCCGGTTTCACGGACCTGCCGCAGCGCTGCGAATAATTCGCGCACCAGCAGCGGCGACAGGCCGAGCGACGGTTCGTCCAGCAGCAGGATGTCCGGGTTCGACATCAGCGCGCGGCCGATCGCCACCATCTGCTGCTCGCCGCCACTCATGGTGCGGACCATCTGGCCCAGCCGTTCGTTGAGACGCGGAAACAGCGACAGAACCTGCTTGCGGCGCTCGACCTCGCTGTCGCGCGCCCGTTTCGGATTGGCGCCGAGCAGCAGGTTTTCGCCGACCGTCAACTCGCCGAAAATGCCGCGTCCTTCCGGCACCGAGGCGAGGCCCGCCTCGACGATCTCGTGCGCCGGCAGCCGCGAAATATCGCGGCCGGAAAGCGCGACGCGCTTGCCCGGCAGGCTGGGCACGATGCCGGCGATGGCCTTCATCAAGGAGGTCTTGCCCGCACCGTTGGCGCCGAGAATGACGACGATCTCTCCACGGTCGACGGTCAGCGCCGCATCGCTCAACGCGCGATGCTGGCCATAGGCGACGCTGACCGCTGACACCTCAAGCATCGGTCGATACCCCGAGATAGGCCTCGATGACGGCGGGATCGGCCAGCACCTCGTCCGGGCGGCCCTCGGCGATGCGGCGGCCGCTGTTCATGACCACGCAGCGGTCGCAAAGCGAGCGGATCGCGTCCATCACATGTTCGACCAGCAGGATCGACAGCCCCTCGTCCTTGAGCGAGCGGATCAGTTCGATGCCGATCAACAGTTCCGACGGGTTCAACCCCGCGAGCCATTCATCGAGCAGCAGCAGCCGCGGCTTCAGCGCCAGCGCGCGCGCCAGCTCCAGCCGCTTGCAGTCGATGTAGGTCAGTCCCGCAGCAGGGACCCCTGCCCGATCCGCCAGCCCGACACGCCGCAACAACCGCTCGACGGAGTCGTCGATCTCGCCGCGCGACAGCGGCGGACTGTGGAAAGCCAGGCCGGCCTTGACGTTCTCGGCGCAACTCATGCCCTGGAGGACACGGACCAGCTGAAACGTCCGCGCGAGGCCGAGGCGCGCGATGCGATGGGCCGGCATGCCCGCGATGGCCTGTCCGGCAAACCGGATGCCCCCGGAATCCGGACGCAACACGCCGGAGATCAAATTGAGCGCGGTGGTCTTGCCGGAGCCGTTGGGACCGAGCAACCCGACGATTTCGCCGGAATGAACCGTCAGATCGACGGCGTTCAC
>CALROE020000162.1:0-7004 GCA_943369715.1 Bradyrhizobium ivorense | reverse complement strand
AGCGAGGCGCGGCGGACTTGACCCGGGCGGACCGGCGCATTGCCTTCGACCAGAAATGGCTCGAGCGGGCGGAACAGCAGGCGGGCCGGGTCGTCGACCCGCGGCCGCGCCTCCTCGTCGGTTCCGCGCACCACCTTGCGCAGTTGTTCGAGCACGAAGGTGGCAACCGTGGTGTCTTCACCCCGTTCGATGGCGCGTTCGAACTCCCGCATCAGCAGCGCCTGCGCCTGCGGCGGAAGCTGCGCGAGATAGTCCCTCAGCCGCTCGATCGATGTCTGGCTCATGCGCCCGGTATGGATGCGTGTTTCGCTCGGACGGCACTAAGCGTCCACCGGTCATAATAGAAGCCCCGACGTTAAGAAGCCGTTTAGGAATAATGCATTGGAACCCGTCCAATAGTTAAAGGCGGTCTTGCGGTCCGGTATTGGGCGGGTTGACGGTCAATTAAAATGTAACTACAATATAATTCATGCGAATCGTCTGGGACGAACCAAAACGCCTCGCCAATGTGGCCCGTCATGGGATGGATTTTGCCGATCTGGACGAGGCGTTCTTTGAAGGCTCGGTGATCGTCCCGGCGAAGTCAGGCCGTCTGATTGCCGTCGGCCGCCACCACAGCGGGACAATCCTCGTGGTGTTCGTCGCACTTGGAACCGAAGGCGTCAGCGTCGTCAGCATGCGACCGGCGAGTCGCAAGGAACGGAGATTGATCGATGGGTAAGCAACAGAAGTCGTTCAAGCCGGGCCAAGGTTATACCAGGCAGGATTGGGACGATGTGGAAAGCCGCGAACTGACCGCCGGAGAAATGGCCAAGGCAAAACCCTTTGCGGAAGCGCTGCCTGCTCTCGCAGCCTCGATCCGCAAAGGGCGTGGCCCCAACAAGGCACCGACGAAAAAGCTGATCACCCTGCGTCTGTCGGGTTCGGTGATCGAGAAGTACAAGTCCGGCGGCGAAGGCTGGCAGTCTCGAATTGACGCGGATCTGAAGCGCATCAACAAGATCAAATGACATGAAGATCAGGGGACCGCGAGCCAGTTGGCCGACGGCCCCTTTACACCCCCGGCAGCACCAGTTCGGCCCGCAATCCCCCGATCGGCGCATTGCCGAGGGTAAGGCTGCCGCCGTACAGGGCCGCGAGGTCCACCACGATCGACAGCCCCAGCCCCGAACCCGGCTTGGATTCGTCGAGCCGCTGGCCCCGGCGCGAGGCCTGCGCCCGCTCTGGCGCCGACAGGCCCCGCCCGTCGTCGTCGACGATGATGCGAAGCATCGGACCGGCGCCCGGCTCCGCCGCCGGTTCCACCAGCACCTCGATGAGGACCTGCGTCGCCGCCCATTTGCAGGCGTTGTCGACGAGATTGCCGGCCATCTCCTCGAGGTCCTGGCGCTCGCCGCGAAACTTCGCCTGCGCGTCGGCCTTGACGCCGATGGCGAGGCCGCGATCCCGGTGGATCTTCTCCATGGTCCGGCGCAATGCCTCGATCGCGGGCGCAACCTCGGTGACGGTGCCGATCACGGTGAGCCGCGCCGCGATGCGGGCGCGCTCCAGATGGTGCGCGACCTGATCGCGCATGATGTCGGCCTGCTCCAGCACCTTGGCCGCGAACGGATCCCCGCCCCGCGCGGAAGCTTCGTTGACGATGACCGACAGCGGCGTCTTGATGGCATGCGCGAGATTGCCGACATGGGTGCGGGCGCGCTCGACGATTTCCCGGTTGGCGTCGATCAGCGCATTGGTTTCCCGCGCCAGCGGCGCGATCTCGACCGGGAATTCGCCCTCGAGCCGCTCGGCGCGGCCGGAGCGGATATCGGCGATCGATTCCGAAATGCGCTTCAGCGGCGCGAGCCCGAAACGGACCTGGAAGATGGTGGTCAGCACCAGCACAATCGACAATGCCGCGAAGGTGCCGCCGAGGTAGTAATCGAAGCTGCGGGTTTCGTCGAAAATCTCCGAGGCATCGCCGGCCACGCTGGCCAGGAACCTGCCGTCGATGCCGAGGTCGACCGGCCGTTCCACCATCCGCAACAGCTGGCCCTCGGGGCCATCGACATAGCCGAGGCGGACGCCGGCCGCGGTCAAGTCAGCGCCCTGCTCTTCGAGCTTCGGCAGCTTCTTGTCCCACAGCGAGCGCGACGCGCGCAGCTCCGGCTTGCCGCCGTCGGCGCGCGTGATCTGCCAGTACCAGCCGGACAAGGGCAGTTCGAACAGCGGCTCGCCGAGCGACTGGAACTGATCGGGCGTGTTATCCGGCGTCGCCACTTCCGCGATGATGGTGCGCAGATAGAGATTGAGACGGCGGTCGAACGCACGCTCGGTCGCGTTGCGGTAGACCGACGACAGCACGATGCCGGTGAGGAGCAGGATCACCACCACCCAGGCAGTCGCCGACAGGAACAGCCTTGTGGCGAGCGAACTGCCGCGCATCAGGACGTCATCCCGAAGCACAGGCCGAAATGCAGGTCGAAATTCACGTCCCTTGGACACGACCCGATCGATGAATGCCGGCTTTTGGACAGGATCATGCCAGAACCAGAGCGCAAGCCGGCGGCCTGATCAACACCTTTGATCAGGCGCCTGGCGTGGGCGGCGTCAGGAGATAGCCGAGCCCCCGCACGGTCTGGATGATATCGACGTCCAGCTTCTTGCGGATGCGGCCGACGAACACTTCGATGGTGTTGGAGTCGCGGTCGAAATCCTGATCGTACAGGTGCTCGACCAGTTCGGTGCGCGACACCACGCGTCCGGTATGGTGCATCAGATAGGCCAGCAGGCGGTATTCGTGCGAGGTCATCTTGATCGGGTTGCCGGATACGCTGACCCGGCCTGTCCTTGTATCCAGCGACACCGGTCCGCAGGTCAGCTCGGACTGGGCGTGGCCGGTAGAGCGGCGCAGCAGCGCGCGGATCCGGGCCAGCACTTCCTCGAGATGAAACGGTTTTGCGACGTAGTCGTCGGCGCCGGCGTCGAAGCCCTGCACCTTGTCGCTCCAGCGGTCGCGCGCGGTGAGGATCAGGACCGGCATGATGCGGCCGTTGCGGCGCCACGCCTCCAGCACCGAGATGCCGTCCATTTTTGGCAGCCCGATGTCGAGCACGACGGCGTCATAGGGTTCGCTGTCGCCGAGGAAGTGCCCCTCCTCGCCGTCGAAAGCGCGGTCGACCACATAGCCGGCATTGCTCAACGCCGTCGTCAGCTGACGGTTGAGATCCGGATCGTCTTCAACGACGAGCAGGCGCAAGCTGGCATTCCCTCAATATATCCCGGCACAATCGCCGCCATCCAGATGAGGCGTCGCGGCGTGAATGCCGGATGAACAGCAATAGATTCGCATCATTACTTTTTTGTCACAACCGCGTCGACTGCCCGGTGGCCCCACGGCTGCCGGGCCACTTTTCGCCAGGCACCGGAGCTCTCGCGATGACAGGCGTGCCGTCGGTCAGCACTGAGCCGCGCTCAGGTACGGAAGAACACGAACCAGACCACGCCGAGGATCAGCACCGCGAGGCCGGTCGAAACCGTGAGCAGGGCAAGCACCGACGGCCCCGGCTCGGCCCCGCGGGCTTCCCTCGCGGTTTCCACGATCTGGTCGTGATCTCTCGTTGCGATCGGTGCCTCCTGGGTCGCAAAAAACTGCAAGTCGTTGCGGCGTCACATCGCGAAAGCAACGCCTGATGCCGGACGATGTTCCGGGGTTCAGGGCCTGCGGTGCCAGAACGCCGCACCACGTGTCAGGCGCGGACTGCTGCGCGCCAGCCATGCAACCATCCCGCTCCGCCACGGTTAACGCCGTCAGGGGATTCCCACCCCCATCCGCTTGAATCCGGGTTCTCCGGTGGTATCCTCACCGGTCATTTGTTGCGTATTGGAGTATCCTATGGCCCCCCGCGCCAACTGGAAAGGCTTTCTGCGCCTTTCGCTCGTGACCTGCCCGGTCGCGCTGTATCCGGCGACGTCGGATACCGAAAAGGTCTCCTTCAACCAGATCAATCGCAAGACCGGCCACCGCATCAAATATGCCAAGGTCGATGCCGATACCGGCGAGGAAGTCGCCGCCGAAGACATCATGAAGGGCTACAAGGTCGACGCCGACACCTATATCGAGGTGTCGAAGGACGAACTCGAAGACATCGCGCTGGAATCGACGCGCACCATCGAGATCGACGAATTCGTGCCGAAGACCGATATCGACAGCCGCTATCTGATCCGCCCCTATTATCTGGTGCCCGACGGCAAGGTCGGTCATGACGCCTTCGCGGTGATCCGCGAAACCATCCGCAGCATGAACAAGGTCGCGATCGGCCGCGTGGTGCTGACCAACCGCGAACACATCATCGCGCTGGAGCCGCTCGACAACGGCCTGATGGGCACGCTGCTGCGCTACCCCTACGAGGTGCGCAGCGAAAAGGAATATTTCGACGACATCCAGGATGTGAAAATCACCAAGGACATGCTGGATCTGGCCCGGCACATCGTCGAACAGAAATCCGGCTCGTTCGAGCCCGGCCAGTTCGAGGACCGCTACGAATCCGCGCTGATCGATCTCATCAACAGGAAGCGGGCCGGCGTCAGTACCACGGCGAAATCAGCGCCGAAATCGGGCGGTAACGTCATCAACCTGATGGACGCGCTGAAGCGCAGTCTCGCCGGCGAAAAGCAGTCCGCGGCTCCCGCGGCCAAGGCCAAGGGCAAGAAGCCGCGTAAGGCGGCCGCCGGCCAGCGCGAGATGCTGCTGCCGATCTCGGGCAGCGGCAAGCGCGCGGTCAAGCAGGAGCGGAAGCAGGATCTGAAGCAAGATCTGAAGAAAGCCGAGAAGCCGGCGCGCGCGCCGGTCCGGTCCAAGAAGGCGGGCTAGATGCCTTCGCCGCGGCACGTGATCATTCGAGATCGCGGCGAGATGGCAACATTGCAGCCACCGCTCGCCTGAGATGCCGTGGTCGACGCCGTTCGATGAGCCGATACGCTTGCGCGGCGGCGCCAGGCTGACCACGCTGCAGCATGCCGCCGACCATGTCATGAAGTTGCCGAACGACGTTCAGCAGCAGGAGCGCTGGCAGATTGCGGTGGAGAACCTGATCAATGCCGCCGAGATCGGCGGCGGCTGGCTGATGTTCGCGCGGATCGGGATGTTGCAGGCCCTGAACGGGGACAGCGAAGGCACGTGACGCCAGGCTCAATTCCGCCGCTGCATCTCCGCGGCTACTTCAACGATGAATTCACCGTGGTGAAAGTGCCGCTGAGGGAGGTGCCGATGCCGTTGACGGCGGCGATGATCACGAAGGCGATCCCGGTCGCGATCAGGCAATATTCGATGGCAGTCGCGCCGGACTGGTCGCTGAAGAACTTTGAAAAAAGCCGTCGCATCCAGAAACTCCTGTCGACGCGCCGCGGGTTCCTCCCGCGCCAATATGTGGCTGAACCTAGGTTGGATTGGTTGACGGTCGATTGACGAATACCCTGAACGAACGATTAAGGCCGAACCCGATATTTGCCGGATG
This sequence comes from Bradyrhizobium ivorense, assembly GCA_943369715.1. Taxonomy (GTDB): domain Bacteria; phylum Pseudomonadota; class Alphaproteobacteria; order Rhizobiales; family Xanthobacteraceae; genus Bradyrhizobium; species Bradyrhizobium ivorense_A. The sequence goes on along the minus strand of CALROE020000162.1, from coordinate 1,506 downwards.
CACCTGCCGGTATTCATACGGGACCAAAAATTTACGTTTGATTTCGCGTCTGCCTCACATGGTCGCCCGGTGGAGTGAGCAGAATGCCGACCCGGCAGCCAGACTTGAGAAAGAACTATATCGGCATCGTGAACGACCGGGTCGCGGAGCAACGCACGGTCGAGTCACTGGCGACGTCAGGTCACTTCGTGAAGGAGTATTTCCTTGCGCTGATGGCAGTCGTGCTGAATCGGCGACGTGAGACGAGAAACTGACTTTGCTTCTCGCCTCACCTCGCCTCACTTCACGGCATGAATGGGATCAGGACGCTCGCGATCAGAAATTACGCTGGGCGCGAACCTGCAGCAGGAACGTATCCTGGTCCTTGAACTCATAGAGCGCGCTCGGCTTCGGCGCGGAGGCGGTGAAGACCGAGCTGCCCGACATCTTCTGATCGAGGTGGAACCACATCACTTCCGCCGAGAACGTCAGGTTCTTGACGGGAGTCCAGCGGGTGACCGTGCCGAGCTGAGAGACGTTGAAGTCCGGATTACAGGTGTAGTTTCCGGTCTGGTTTCCGACCGCTGCCTGGCCACCATGGCTTGCAGCGAAGGCGGCGCAATAGGCCCCCTTGGCAGTGCTGGTTCCGAGCCCGTTGATGTTGTCGTTGGCGCCACCATCATAGCGGACGGCGGAGTAGCTTCCGAACAGGCTGGTCGACCAGTACGAATCCCAGTTGTGGTTGAACGCACCGCGGATACCCCAGGCCGTCGTGAGCTTGAGACCGCCAGTGCCGGCAGCCCCGGGAAGATAGATGGCGTCGGTGGTCGCGCCGAAGCCGACGCTCTGATAGCCGAAGCCGCTGTTGCTGAACATCGCGAAGCTCGGCGAGGTGCCGGAGGTCGCGATCACGTTCTTGGTGTGGCCCTTGGCGTAGCTGACGTCGATCTTGATGTCGTCGCCCTTGCCGGTCGGGAGGTTCTTGAGCTGCAACGCCGCCATCACCGAACCGCCCCACTTGCTGTCGGGGTGACCGCTGATTTCCGAAAGGTTGTTCGGCGCCGCACTGGCCGACAGGTTGTTGTAGGAAGCATTTACCAGGTGCGCCGCGGCCGAGATCTGGAACAGACCCCAGGCCTGATCGACGCGGAGTCGGCCGGCGATGTCAGGGGCAGCCGCGCCGCCATAGGCGCTCGATCCCGTTCCGTTGGCACCGATCGCGCTGGGGATGCTCAGGTTATAAACGGCCGTACGATTCCACACCGTCGGATCGTCGAGACCGATGCTGCCGGACACGCCGTTGCCGAACTCCGCCGTATACTGGATGTTGTTGACGCCGGTATCGGTCACATGACCGCCGAGCAGGTTCGAATCGATGTTGCCCGGGGCGCCGTGCCAGGGCGACGAGTAGGCCGAAGCAGACTTGCCGAAGGTGAAGCCGGCGAACTGGATGAAAAGAAACTCGACCGCGACGTAGCCGCCGCCCGCCGTGGAAAGCAGCGAGCTGCTGAGGCCCGAACTCTGGGA
>CALROE020000161.1:0-7004 GCA_943369715.1 Bradyrhizobium ivorense | reverse complement strand
ACTTCCTGTTCGTCGGCGCGACCACGCTGGTCACGACGTGCTACCGTCCGAACGAGCGCGGCAAGGCGCAAGCGCTGAACGACCTGCTCGTTTTCAGCACCACGGCAATTTCGAGCTTCATGGCGGGCTTTCTGCAGGATCGCTGGGGTTGGCAGCCGCTCAACTGGCTCTCCGTGCTGCTGATGCTGGCAGCCGCCGGCGCGGTCCTGTGGCTTCGCTACCAGCGCCCATCGTTGAATCCTGCCAGCTAGTTCGTCGGAAGATGCAGGGGCCGGAGGTCGCTGATGCGAGCTGCGCTAGCTTTATGCTTGATTTGCCGATGTGCAATCAGCATGATCCGAAGTCATGCGATGCCACACGCGGTTGCTGCGCGATGGCGTCTCGAGCGAGCGAACGTCCGCAAAAATGCGGCGCAATAAAAAGAAGACCTTGGGGAGGATGCCGCCGTGATCAATCGGATTTCCAGACGCGCACTTTTGGGTTCAGGGCTCCTGCTTGCCGCGCTTGCGACACAGGCCCACGCGCAATCCTCCTCCAAGACCGTGACGCTGGTGGTCCCCTACGCCGCCGGCGGCGGCACGGATACCGTCGCGCGGCTGATCGCCGAGCGGATGTCGGGCACGCTCGGCCAGACCATCATCATCGAGAACGTGATCGGCGGCGGCAGCACGCTGGCCAATGACCGTGTTGCCCGATCGACGCCTGACGGCTCCACCATCCTGATCAATCACGTCGCGCTGCTGGCGGCGCCCAGCCTGTTCACCAACCTGCGCTACGATACCAAAGCCGCATTCGAGCCGGTCGGCCTCGTCAACAACGCGCCGATGGTCCTGATCGGCCGCAAGACGATTCCCGGCGCGCAACCGAAGGATTTCGTGGCCTGGATCAAGGCGCAGGGCGACAAGGCGAACTTCGCGCATGGCGGTATCGGGACCAACAGTCATTTGTGTGCCGTGATGATGGGCAACGTGCTCGGCTTCAAACCGACGGTCGTGGCCTATCGCGGGTCAGCTCCGGCCATCGGCGATCTGCTGGCGGGGCAGATCGATCTCTTGTGGGATCAGGTGACCAACGCACTGCCGCAGATTCAGGCCGGAACGCTTCACGGCATCGCCATTACGTCGCCGAAACGGCTCGAACAATTGAAGGATGTGCCGACCACCGCCGAGCTCGGCATGCCCGAGGTCAGCTATACGATGTGGCATGGGCTCTATGTCGCGAAGGGCACGCCGAAGGAGACCATCGGCACGCTGAATGCCGCGCTGCGCAAGGCGCTGTCGGATCCGGTCCTGCTGGAGAAGCTGACGCAGCTCGGAACCCTGCCGTTCCCCGAAGCCGAGTTGACGCCCGAGGCGCACGCGCGCCTGTTCGCCTCCGACCTGCCGCGGGTGGCAAAGCTGGTGGAGAGCTCGGGGATCAAGGCGAGCGAAGCGAAGTAGGGGCCCTTCGCTCGACGCCTAATTCCCTCACACCACCGGCACGCGCCGTGCGGCCACCGCCGCCGGCGAGATGACGTCGATGTCGATCGGCACCCGCCAGCGTTCGGTCAGGCGCACCTTTGGCTCTGCGTTGCTGGCCGCAGCACCTTCGATGACGAAGCCTTCGAAGCCGGCGGTCATCACCTCGTTGCATTTCTGCACGTAGACCGGGAAGCCGCCGATATAGGGCATGAACACCCTGGGACGGCCGGGGATGTTGGTGCCGACATACCAGGAACTGCAGGTCGAGCGCAGCGAGACCGTCGAGACCTCGGTGACGTGCTCGACCCAGGCGTCCTCGTCCTCAAGCACCGGCTCGATGGTGGCGGCGCCGACGTCGCGCAAATGGGCCATGCAGTCCGCCATCCAGTCGACATGCTGTTCGATCGCCTGGATCATGCTGGCCAGTACCGAAGGGCTGCCGGGGCCGGTGATGGTGAACAGGTTGGGGAAACCCGCCGAGGCGATCCCGAGATAGGCGCGGGGGCCGGCGCGCCATTTTTCGGCCAGCGTCAGACCGTCGCGACCGGTGATCCTGATCTTGTCGAACGATCCGGTCATCGCGGCAAAGCCGGTGGCGCAGACTACGGCATCCAGCGGATATGCGACGCCATCGACCTCGATGCCCTCGGCGGTAAAGCGCTCGATCGGTGTCCGGGAGACGTCGACCAGTTTGACGTGCGGCAGGTTGTAGGTCTCGAAATATGCGGTATCGACGCAGAGCCGCTTGCAGCCGAACACATTGTCCGGACACAGCAGGTCGGCCGTGGCCGGATCCTTCACCAACTGGCGGATCTTGCGGCGGGCGAAATCGGCGATGGTGTCGTTGGCGGCTTTCTCGAACAGGAGATCGCCGAAGGCGCCGAGGAACGGCAGGCCGCCGCGTTGCCAGGCTTCCTCGTACAGCTTCTCGCGCTCCTCGGGTGCGGCCTCCAGCGCCGGCTTCATGTTGAACGGAAAATAGAAGCCGGTCGGGCGTCCGCGCGCCTTGGCCCGCAGCGCCGGATATTCGGCCTTGGCCGCCTGCAGAAATTCCGGTGTCAGATGCTCGTTGCGGGCCGGTACCGACCATGTCGCGGTGCGCTGGAACACGGTGAGGTGAGCGGCCTGTTGCGCGATGATCGGGATCGACTGGATCGCCGAGGAGCCGGTGCCGATCACGCCGACGCGCAATCCCGTGAAGTCGACGCCTTGATGCGGCCATTCGCCGGTGTGGTAGATCGGTCCGCGAAAATCCGCCATGCCCGGGAACGCCGGACGGTTCGGCGCCGACAGGCAGCCGACCGCCATGATGCAGAATTTTGCCAAAACCCTGTCGCCGCGATCGGTCTCGATACGCCAGCATTTTTCGCTTTCGTCGAACGTCGCCGCGGTGACGCGGGTATCGAACACGATATCGCGGCGAAGCTCGAAACGATCGGCGACATGGTCGGCGTATGCAAGGATTTCGGGCTGCGGCGCGTACTTCTCCGACCAGTTCCACTCCTGGTCCAGTTCCTCCGAGAAGGAAAACGAGTATTGCATGCTTTCGACGTCGCAGCGTGCGCCCGGATATCGGTTCCAGTACCAGGTGCCGCCGACGCCGCTGCCGGCCTCGAACACCCGCGCTGAAAAGCCGAGCCCGCGCAACCGATGCAGCATGTACATCCCGGCAAAACCCGCGCCGACGATGACGGCGTCGAAAACCGCTTCCGTTTCGGGCGGGCGAGCCTGTTGAGCCCGGACTGTGCTGTCGGCCGTCATGATGCGCGTCGCCTCCCTGCCAGCCGCTTGTTGCGGCCTTGCGAAGCATTACCCCAGCATTCTCCAGCGACTTTTTCAATTCGTCGTTTTCGATGGCCTCCCATGCGGCGGCGGATATGGCAGCGCGTTGCGGCAGCGGCGAGTGGAACCTATGCTGGCTGCAAAATTCCTGCCCCGGGGGACATCATGATCACACCGCTCGATCCCGTCATTGCCGAGATCATTCCAAAGCTGCCGCTGCGCGATCCCGAGTCGATGACGCCGCAAAGCGCCCGCGATGCGCTCCGCGCGCTGGCTGCCGCGCGGGCCGCCGTGCCGCCGCCGCCGGTCGCGAGCGCCACCGATACGGAAGTGAAGGGCGCGGCCGGGCCGCTCGCCGCGCGCGTCTATCGCGTGTCGGATGCGAAATCGCCGACCGTGGTGTTTTTTCACGGTGGTGGCTGGGTTGCCGGCGATCTGGAAACCCATGACCGGCAGGCCAGGCTGCTCGCGATCGAGACCGGCGCCGTGGTGGTATCGGTGGATTACCGGCGCCCGCCGGAAACGCGGTTTCCCGGCGCGTTCGAGGACGCCTTCGCCGCCGTGCGCGACGTCGTCGCGCGGATGGCCGAGTTCGGCGCGGACAACGCCCGGGTCGGCGTGGCCGGCGACAGTGCCGGCGGCAATCTGGCGGCGACGGTCGCGATCGCCTGCCGCGATGCCGGGATCGGGCTTGCCGCGCAGTTGCTGGCCTATCCCGTCACCGATGTCACAGGAGGCTTCGCTGATGCAACAGAGAACGCGCGCTTTCCTTCACGCGCGGAAAATGCCGAAGGCTACTTTTTATCGCGCGCGGTGATGGAATGGTTCTGCGGCCATTATCTCGAAGACGCCGGGCATGGCGCGGATTGGCGGGCTTCGCCGCTGCGCGCCAAGAGCCTTGCGGGGGTAGCACCAGCCGTGGTCTGCACGGCGTGGTTCGATCCCCTGCGCGACGAGGGCAAAGCCTATGCCGACGCGCTGGCCACTGCCGGCGTCGCCACGAAATATCATCATGGCCCCGGCCTGATCCATGGCTATTTCGGTCTCGGCGATGCGTCGGAAACCGCGCGAAGCGAGGCGCAACGCGCCCGCGCCGATTTCAGGGCCATGCTGGAACGGGGTGCATAGCCGCGGCCGGCATATCACCGCTTCAGCGAAGGCCTACCGGCTGCACTGAAGGCAAGCTATAGACGGCAACATGAAGTCGATCGCATCAAACACGGCGCTGCGCGCGGCAGCTTGCATTACCCTGCTCCTGCTGGCGTTCGGTCTGATCGTTCTGCAATTGGCCGGAATCGAGACTGCGAAAAAAATAACTGCTGCAGGACTCTCGCACCAGCAGGGCCTTGCATATGTGGCAACCATAGGCCTCGAAACACGGGCCGATAATGCTCAGACCCCGAACAGGTCGGAGGTAGTTCTGTTGGAGAATGGAAATCGAATCGGTGTGCCGCATTCGCTTCATTCGGACATCAGAAATCTTGGAGCAGGACGCTACTCTCACTGGGGAGACAGCCTCGTATTCTCGAGCAGTGATGGCTCAAGCCCTGCAACCAACGGCAGGACTTACCAGGCTTCGTATCGATGGAGACCTCATCCAGCCATAGCGTTTTCCTTGCTCGTACTGATGCTCTACGTCTCGGCGCGGCTCACTTATGCCGGCAAGGTGATCGTCATCAACATCGCTGTTCTGGCGTGTTCCGCAGCGCTTTTTCTGGCGTTGCTGGAAATTGCCCTGAGGAAGACCACGTTGCTCGATCAAATGTCGAACCCGACGCCATTCTATATTCCCCAGTATCTGGTCGAGGCCGACAGGCTCATCAGCAAGACGGGATTCATCGACGTAAATGGATTTCGATTGAGCGAGAAAACCGATGACCTCATCGAGTCATTGAAGGCCGAACGAGGTTGCAAGATCGTCGTCCTGGGTGACAGCTTTGTCTGGGGCGACGGCCTTTATCCCGAGGTCAGATGGACAAGCAAGCTCGACAAGATGTTGAATTGCAGGATTTTCCCGTTCGGAAGGAACGGTTGGAGCACGATCGAGTATCTCGGTTTCTACGAACAGCATTTACGGCGACTTGATTTCGATTATTTGCTCATTTCGATCGTGGAGAACGATCCTCATCCCAGAGGGCGCTTTTCGAGTTACAATTTTTCTCCCAACTTCATGCCACAGCGTCAAAACAGGTTTGATATTGCATCGATGCTCAACGCCATGGATCACAAATCGGTCCTGGAGGTATCATTTGCCTATCGGTATTTGAATTCACTTGTCAAGGCGGCTGGAAATGCCTTGCCGCTCGAACGCGGATCGGCGACTGCCCCTCCCATCATCACCCATGGCTACGCCGGCTGGCTCGAGCGGCTGTACAAAGAGGACGTCTACTCGTTATGGGAATCTGCCTTGCGGGAATTCAAGTCCGTCGCCAACCACAAATACGGCTTCCTGCTCACGCCCCATGATCTGGCCGGTAAAAGAAAGGTATTCTGGGGCCAAATAACAAAAACAATGACCGACAACCATTTTCTCTACGAGAGTGCTTATCCTGATATCATTAAGTTGTTTGGAGATCAGGCCCGGCCCAAGGAGTCCTGGGCCAATCCGGCGAACGGGCATCCGGGGGACGCGACGACCACGATTTATGCCGACAGAGCGCTCAAGCTGCTTGAACGGCTTGGCTACAAGCAAACGCAATGAACAAGCCGTCGAGGAAAAACGTCGCGTCAGCGCCACATGCCGCGCATTCGGGCGCCGACGTCGATGCGCGGACCGCCAGTGGCGGAACGCGCCGCGGCTCCGGTCGCCGCCAGCGGCCACACCGTCTTTTCGAACAGAGGGAGCAGCCGGTCCGGAATGAAGCGGGTTCGCGACGCATAGACGTGGCGGTCGCCTTGCGCGCTCTGGCCGTGGGTGAAGAAGCGCTGCGGCACCATCAGATGCAGGTCGTCTTTGGCCCTGGTCATCGCGACATAGAGCAGCCGTCGCTCCTCCTCCAGTTCCGCGCTCGTTCCGGCGCCGAGGTCGGACGGCATGCAGCCGTCGACCACGTTGAGCACGTAGACCGATTTCCATTCCTGGCCCTTGGCGGAATGAATGGTCGACAGGATCAGATAGTCCTCGTCGAGCAGCGGCACGCCGGCCTGGTCGCTGGTCGCATCGGGCGGATCGAGCGTCAGCTCGGTGAGGAAGCGCTCGCGCGAGGGATAGCCGCCGGCGATCTGTTCGAGCTGGATCAGGTCGGCGCGGCGGGTCTCGGCATCCTCGTGGATGCGGTCGAGGTGCGGCTCGTACCACAGCCGCGCCCGTTCGATGTCGGCCGGCCACCCGGAACGGCTGATGTCAGCGATGGCGCCGATGAAGTTGGTCCAGTCGTCGCCGGCGCGGGGAGGGGCGGGCGCCAGCCTGAGCGCTGCGATCGGAACGGCGCTCGCAGCCATGATATCGAGAACCTTCTGCGCCGAGGCGGGGCCGACGCCTGGGATCAAATGCATCAACCGGAAGCCGGCGACGCGGTCGCGCGGATTCTCGACGAACCGCAACAGCGCCAGCATGTCCTTGATGTGGGCGGCATCGAGAAACTTCAGGCCGCCGAACTTGACGAACGGGATGTTGCGCCGGGTCAGTTCGACTTCCAGCGGGCCGCTATGGCTGGAGGTCCGAAACAGCACGGCCTGCTGCTTCAACAGCGTGCCGGATTCGCGGTTTTCCAGCACCCGTTCGACGATGCAGCGGGCCTGGTCGGCCTCGTCGCGGGTGGT
>CALROE020000160.1:0-7037 GCA_943369715.1 Bradyrhizobium ivorense | reverse complement strand
CGGTCGATGTGCAGCCGACGTTGAGGACGGTGTCCAGCATGCCCGGCATTGACCGCGCCGCTCCCGAGCGTACCGACACCAGCAGCGGCTGCCGGCGATCGCCGAGGTGCTTTCCGGTCGCGTTCTCCAGGAACTCGATGCCTTCTTTCAACCCATCGCGCAGGTGGCGCTCCGCATGTCCATCCCCGTCGATGATCGCAGCGCAGAGCTTCACCGGGAGCACGAAAGCCGGCGGCACCGCCAGACCGAGGGCGGCCATCCGCGCCAGGTTGGCGGCTTTGGCGCCGACCACTTCGGCGGAATGCTGCTCGGTCGACACACCGCCAATTCGCACGATATGCATCGGCTTGAGTCCCTCTAGGCTGACAGTTCGGTCATGATGTGACTCCGCAGCAGATGCCCGAAACCCGCCAACTGGTCGGTGGCGCGCTCGATGGCTCGGGCAAGCTCGAGAACCGAGAGCGATGTCGCCACGTCGAAACCGCCGGCGAACACCCGCGCCGTGACCTCGCGTTCCCGGAAATCCGCGGCATGTTCGGCATCGATCAGGCGAACAACGGCGGCCAGCGCGTCTTCGGAGTCGGCGCGACGTCCCTCCGGCACTTCAATGGCGGCGGCGAGGCCGGAAGCCGCGGCCTCGGTCGCCTTCGTGGCGATTGCGCACAATCCGGCAAGTGCCGACAGCAGCGACGGGTCGATTCCGGCAGGCGCCAGCGAGGCGACGAACGCGGCTTGTTCCAGCTCGTCGACAGCTTCCTCGACGCGGTCCACCAGTTGTTCGATGATCGGGCCGGCCTCGAGCCGGGTCGCTTCCTGGCGGGCCTGGATGGCAATGCGGTCGGCCTTGCGTTCGATGAGGCCGGCCCGGGTAGTCAGCAGCGTGCCGTCCGCCGGGCGGCCCGCCTGTAGCGCGGCAACGTGCCGGGCGATCGCAGCAGCCACATCGTGCGCCAATCCGACTTGACGCAGTACGATAGCGAGCAGGGCACTGTCGACGCGTTCGAGATGCCTGACCAGATCGGCTTCGATCTGGTCGCGGACCAGCCTGACCGATCGGCCCGCAATCAGGGCTTCGGTCGAGGCGCGCATTGCGGCTTTGAGGAAATCGATCGCGGCGTTGCGTCCGAGCGCCTGATCCAGCCGCTCGCCGAAGCCAATGCGCGTCGGCGCCGCGTTGCGCACCGCGGTGCCGATCAATTCATTGCCGCCGAGTTCCAGGAAGGCGCGGTGGCCGATCCGCTGCCGGGCCGCCCATTCGAGAATGCGGGCCGCATCGTCCTTTGCCACCCAGCTTCGCAACAGCTTGCGCGCCTTGTTCCAGTCGATCAGGAATACCAGCGCAGCGCCGAGCGCGGCCACGAAGGCGTTGCGATCCGCCGAACTTTCGGCCTTGTACTGGCCGGTGACGAGGAAGAAGGCGTTATCGTCGCCAAGACCCGTCGCGGTATGGCGATCGAGCCCGCTCCATTTCGCCTGGAATTGATCGAACATGCCGATGAAGAATTTTGCGCGCGCCCGATGCACGTCGGTATAGGTCACCGTCACGGAATTCTTCTCGACTGCAATGACCACCACATGGGCATCGGTTGTGCCGATATCGTTCTGGATCAGCAGCCGGCCGCCCGATCGCGTCGCCATCGTGTCCAGGCCCGGATGGTCGAACTTCAGGGCGCGGGTCTCGTTGAGTCCCTGCATGAAGCTTTCCACCGGGGGGCGGTCCTCGGCATGCAAGCCAAAGACGTGAGCGCCCGCCAGGATCTCCTCGGCGCAGCCGGCGGCCAGGCGGTTGAGCGCCTTGTGCAAATCCATCACCAGTCGATGCAGGCTGTCGGCGCCTTCCTGCGCCACGCCGGTCAATTTGGCGATCCGCTGGATTTCGATTTCATTCAACGCCTCGAGCGCGCCGGTGTTGCGGATCGCCGTGAGCCGGGCGCTCATGGCGTCACCCTCGGCGGCGTTGCCCGCGCTCACGGCGCGGACCATCGCCGCCGCGTCGTCGTGGATTTCCTTCATCAGTTTGGCCAGATTCGGCGCGGCCATTCGGCCATCGCCGGCAAGATGAGCACCACCGATCAGCGTTGCCAGTACCGCGGGTGCAAGTCCGGCGGCGCTGCATTCGACGTGCAAATCGGTGGCGGGCCGATCCGGCTGTTGCGCATGGTGTGATGCAGCCTGAAGCGCGCTCATGCGCACCTTGATGCGATCATTCGCCGCCAGTCCCTCGGCGACGAGCGACGGCAGAAGGATGTCAGATTGTCCGAGCTGCTCGATGATTTGCGATTTCATGGCCTGCCTTCGACAGTGGTGACAGGCATATGCACCGTATTGGCGACAGCTTCATTGCGCTAGATCATTCATGAAAACGTCATATTGCGATCCGGCAGGCCTTGCGCGGAGAGTTTCCAGTGGTTCACGATCCGGAATCGAGCGGCGTTACTCTCCTGCCGGAACACGGCGATCCGGTCGATCGGCAGCGTCGGCAGGTTGAGCGCAACAAAGCGCTCCGCCAGCATCGCCAATAGGGTTTCGCGGCGCTCGGCGCCAAGCCGGCCCGTCAGCGTCATGTGAAACCGGAATTCGTCCATGACATAGGGATATCCCCAGCGATCGAGATGCTCGCGCTGCACCGGCGTCAATTGCGAGGGATTGCGCCGCGCACGATCCGCTTCGCTGAGCGGCGCGCGGAACGAATCGAATTGGCTGACGGAATCCGCCGCAAGCTGGATCAGTTCCGGCGGCGGTTCCGCCGGGATCACCGCGATGAAGCCCTCGATCGAGCCGACTACGGGCCGGATCAACGGAATTGGCCGTGGCGTTGCGGCGAACGCGGCGCAGGTGGCGAGAAGCTCGGCCTCGGTCTTGCCCGGCGCCAGCGACATCGGCGCCTTCAGTGTGGCATGAAATCCGTATTTTCGGGGATCGCCGGTCAGGTCGCGCCAATCCGGCACGGCCTGCAGGCCTTCCGGGAAGGGCAGGTCCTCGCCGCCGAAGGCGTCATAGCCGAGCAGTTCAGCGCCGAAGCGATCGAGGTCGCTGCCGGGCGCCGGGACATAGTAGATGGCGTAGCGCGGAGTGTCGGCCATATCGGCACCATAGAGCCGTGTCACGCCGCCGCAACGGCCCTGCGCGGCGCAGCTGCGAACCGGGTCAGACGGTCAGCGTCGACCAGATGGACCAGGCGTCCGGCGGCGATGACGCCGACAATTCGCGGCCGCAGCGGCACGGCGTCATCGACCAGGATGATGTCGGCGCGCCGGCCCGCGGCGAGAAGGCCGCGATCGGTGAGACCGGCGGCCGTGGCCGGCGCCGCCGAGATCAGTTGCCAGGCTTGCGCCAGCGGCAGCACGCCGTCGGCCGCGAGCCGAAACGCCGCCAGCAATGGCGCGGGATAGTAGTAATCGGAGGCCAGGATGGAGCACAGGCCCTTGGCGATCATGTCGGACGCCCTGGTCCAGCCGGTATGGCTGCCGCCGCGCACGACATTAGGCGCGCCGAACACGATGAAATCGCCTGATGCGGCGGCCTCGCGTGCGGTTTCCACGTTGACCGGAAATTCGGCGATGCCGACGCCCTGATCGCGAAATGCCTTGCGCATCTCGGGGGTTTCGTCGTCATGCGACAGCATGCGAACGCCGGCTGCTCGCGCCATCCCCGCCAGCCTTGCGACCGATGCCGGGACGTCGTGACCGCGGGAAACCACGTTCGCCACCAGAACATCGAATGCTTCGCTGGAAAGGCCGGTGCGTTCCACCATGCGGCTGCGCTTTTGCGGCTTGGCCAGGCTGGCGACGGTGGACTCCATGTGGTCGTTGAATGCGAACAGGTCGATTCGTCCGTCGGCCAGCCATTGGCCGATTTCGGCTTCGGCATCGAGGTTGTAGGTCTCGTGGCGCAGGTGGAAGCGAGTGTCCGCCGCCAATTGCGGCCGCAGGGCTTCGATGGCCTCGAGCAGCTGCCGGGCATTGTCCGCGCTGCGCAGCCCCGGCTCCCACGACCAGGTCGTGGCGTGAAACACCGTGGTGATGCCGTTGGCGATCGCCTGCCGGTCGCTGTCGACCAGCGCGACGTCGACGGGAAAATCGACGCCGGCACGCGGCATCATCTGCCGCTCGAACGCGTCGCCGTGCAGATCGACGATGCCCGGCAGCACCTTCAGGCCGCTTGCATCGATGCCGACTGAGCCGTGCCCGTGGTCCGAGCTAACGGCGCTGATGTCACGCCCGGCGACTCGCAGCGAGGTTTCGTGAAACTCGTCGCCGAGAAGGGCCCGGCCACCCTCGATCGACAGGTTCGTCATGATACGGCACGCATGGCTTGCGATCGTCCCGGGATCGCCGCTGCTTCATGCGTTTGGAGGAAATCCTCGACCGTCAATTTGCGGAAATCGGGCAGGGCGCGGCGCAGCGTCTCGTGGTCCCAGTCCCACCACGCCAGCGCGGCGAGTCGGTCGGTGATGTCTTCCGGGAAGCGCCGCTTGATGATGCGCGCCGGATTTCCGGCGACGATGGTGTAGGCGGGGACGTCCTTGGTCACGATGGCGCCTGCCGCGATCACGGCGCCGGTGCCGACGTTGCGGCCGGGCAGCACGACGGCGCCGTGCCCGATCCAGACGTCGTGGCCGATATGAACGTGATGCCCGCGCCGCCATGTGAAGAATTCCGCATCGTCGCTTTCTCCCGGGAAATAGGCGCTGGCGCGATAGGTGAAGTGGGCCTGCGACGCCCGCTGCATCGGGTGGTTGCCCGGATTGATTCGGGTCATCGCCGCGATCGAGCAGAACTTTCCGATCGTGGTGTAGGTGATCTGGGCGTCGTTCACGACGTAGGAATAGTCGTCCATCGTCACTTCATGCAGGATCGTGCGCGCGCCGACCTCACAATAGGCGCCGAGGCGGGTGTCGTGCAGGCTTGCTGTTCCGTCGACGGTCGGTTCAATCGAGAGCATTTTTCCGGCCATGCGAATTCCCACACGAAATGAAGATTGATCTGGAAGTCCGCACGTCATCGGTGCGCTTGATGACAACGTCATGACGAATGAATGACGGTCGGCCCGGCTGTGGATGGCGACCGCACCGCAGCGCGACTGTCACACAACTGTAAAGCGCCAGCGCTAGCGATGGTACCAGTTCGGGCGTTGGAGCATTGCATGCTGGTGGTGGAAGGTTTGACGTGCCGTTTCGGTACAAAGGCCGCGGTCGACAATGCGTCTTTCTCGATCGCGCCCGGCGGCTTCGTCGGCGTGATCGGCCGCTCCGGCGCCGGCAAGTCGACGCTGCTGCGGATGATCAACCGCCTCGCCGAACCCTCCGAAGGGCGCATTCTGTTCGAAGGCCAGGACGTGACGGCGCTGCGCGGAAAGGATCTGCGGCAGTGGCGCGCGCGTTCGGCGATGATTTTTCAGCAGTTCAATCTGGTCGGCCGGCTCGATGTGCTGACCAACGTGCTGATGGGGCGGCTCGCAACGGTGCCGACATGGCGGTCGCTGGCGCAGCTGTGGCCCGACGAGGACAAGGCGATTGCGATGTCGGCGCTCGAGCAGTTCGATATGGCGTCGATTGCGGCGCAGCGCGCCGATCAACTCTCGGGCGGTCAGCAGCAGCGCGTCGCGATTGCGCGTGCGCTGGTTCAGCAGCCGGCGATGATTCTCGCCGATGAGCCGATCGCCTCGCTCGATCCACGCAACACCCGGATCGTGATGGATGCGCTGCTGCGCATCAACAAGCACTTCGGCATCACCGTGATCTGCAACCTGCATTCGCTGGATCTGGCGCGCAGCTACTGCGATCGCCTGATAGGCATGGCTTCGGGGCGCATCGTATTCGACGGGGCACCGGCGATGCTAACCGATCAGATCGCGCGCGACCTCTACGACCTCGAAGCCGACGAAGTGATGGGCGCTTCGGCCGGGCAATATCCGGCCGGATCAGAAATTCCGGCTCTCGGCACCGCTGCCGCGGCCTGAATAACCGCGTCCGTGAGGGCGCCGCGAGCACTGTTCGACAATGCAGGTAACCTCATGATCAATCGTCGCCTCATGCTTGCCGGCGCTGCGGCACTCGCATTCACCGCTTCCACCGCGTCCGCGCAGGAATGGAAGACAAGGTATCCGGAACTGGTGATGGCTCTGGTGCCGGCCGAAAACGCCACAGGCGTTTTGGCGCGCGTTGGGCCATTTGCCGAGTATTTGACCCAGGAACTCGGCGTGAAGGTGACCCTGCGGGTCGCCAATGATTACACCGCCGTCATCGAGGGTCAGAAAAATCGTCAGATCCACATCGGACAGTATGGGCCGGGCTCCTACGCCCGGGCCAGTGCCGTGTCCAAGGGCAACGTCATTCCCTTCGCGACGCTGCGCAATTCCGGCGGCGTCATTGGTTACTATTCGGTGATGTATGTGCGCGCCGACAGTGAGTACAAGTCGGTCGCCGACCTCAAAGGCAAGATTCTCGGACTTGTGGATGTGGAATCCACCTCGGGTTTCAAGGCGCCCACGTTCTTTCTGTCGGAGCAGGGGTTTCCGGTCGAGAAGCACTTCAAGCTGGCACAGCCGACAGGCAGCCACGAGAACGCGATATTCGCGCTGGCGACCGGGACGGTCGATGCAGCGGTCAACTGGTGGAATGCCGAGGACGATTCAAATCTGAGACGCATGCTCACCAAGGGGATGCTGAAGAAAGCGGACGGGTCGCCGATGGCGCCATCCGATTTCCGGATCATCTGGAAGTCGCCGTTGCTGCCAGGCTCTCCCTTCGCGCTTCTTGCCGATATGCCTGAAGAGTTGAAGACGGCGATCATCCAGGCATTTGTCGATGCTCCAAAGAAGAACAAGGCTGCGTTCGACGCCCTGACCGACGGCAAGGTCGAGAATTTTGCCCGTGTGTCCAGGGAAGATTACGTTGAATCGGTCAAGATGAACTTGTGGCTGGACGCGCAACGAAAGCACAAGACGAACTGATCTCACCCATCTCATCATCATTCAACCGCCGAGTGTTTTCCGAAGCCATGGAGAAATCAATGATAACGCGCCGCAGCCTTCTC
>CALROE020000159.1:0-7078 GCA_943369715.1 Bradyrhizobium ivorense | reverse complement strand
AAGTCGTTCTTCAACGGCCCGGTCGGTGTCGCGCTCGACTCATTCCTCGCGCCGCTCAGAGTGTTCCCGCGCTTTGCCAATGACGGTCATGGCGCCGAGGTGGTGTTCGGGGTCATCGGCATCATCATCGTTCTGGTGGCGGGAGGGATGTGGCGGAAGCGCAAGCTGCAAGGCGAGGCGCATTCCGCGACGGCGGCTTAGGGCCGCTAGCGCCGCACGATCGAGCCGGCGCGGCCGACCAGCCGCGCCAGCTGCTTGAACCGGCTGCCGACGCGATCGGCGACCAGGTCGACCATCCGGTGCTCGAACACCAGCATCAGCTTGCGGTCCTGGCTTCGAAAGTGGGTCGCCGGCAAGACGCCGGGCCGCGCCGCCGATATCAGATGAGCGACGCGAAAGGCCGCGCCGAGCAGCCGCGCGCGCTCGACCATGGCCGGCGGCACCAGCTGCTGAATGATCGCGGGTGGCTCATTCTGTTCGCTCAGGCCGGCGTAGCGATAGAACACCGACAGCGCGACGAAGGCCCGGCCCTGATGGCTGATCGAGCCGAAATTGCCGTTGGTAATGAGATTGAGCGTCTGCTCGCCGCGGTAATCGGGATGCACCCGCCATCCAATGTCGGACAACAGGCAGGCGGTATGACGCAGGCGCCGATCCTCTTCGGTTTCCTTCAGCCTGACGACCCGGACCAGCCGATCGGTCCATCCGATCAGTTCCTCGGCGTGCCGGGTGGAGCGCGACAGCAGTTCGTTCAGCGTTTGCGCGGCGCAGATCAAGCCATCTTTGGAGCGCTCGGCTTGCGGCAGCTTCGCGTACAGCAGGCCTTCGCGCACGCCGAAGGTCGAGAACACGATAGTCTTCGGTTTGGCGACGCGAATGATGTATTCGAGAACGAGGGCGGCGTAGGTCAGCAGCGGCCGGCGGGCGTCGGCGACGGCTTCGATATCGGCCAGCATGTTTGCTGCCGCCAGGCGGCGCAGCCGCTGCGCGAAATCGAGCGCTTCCGCCGCCGTGATCGAATAGCCGTGCATGACCCGCAACGGATAACCGCTCTGGATTATGTGGATGCGGGCCAGTGCCCGCCACGTTCCGCCGACCGCATAGAAGGTGCGGCCGCTGCCGGCCTTGAGCTGGGCGACGCCGGCAAGATCCGTCCTGACGATGCGCTCGGCGCGCTTCAGCGATTTTTGCGAGACGTCCTGCAGCGCCAGGCTTCCGAGCGGCAGCGTCACGCCGCGGCGAACCCGGTTGCCATGCACGTCGATCAGTTCGAGCGAACCGCCGCCGAGATCGCCGACGATGCCGTCGGGCTTGTGGATGCCGGAAACCACGCCCAGCGCCGACAGATGCGCCTCGCGCGGACCGGTCAGGATCTCGATCGGACTGCTGCAGATGCGTTCGGCTTTGGCGATGAATTCGGGGCCGTTGCTGGCGTCGCGACAGGCGGCGGTGGCGATCGCATAAACGTTGCCGACCTTCATCACCCGGCATAGCGCGCGAAACCGCCGCAGCGCGGTCAGGGCCTTGGCGACGGCATCCGGCGCCAGCAAGCCGGTGCTCTGGACCTCGCGGCCGAGGCCGCACAGCGCCTTCTCGTTGAAGATGGTGATCAGGCTGCGCGCCATCTTTTCATAGACGACGAGGCGCACCGAATTCGAACCGATGTCGATGACCGCGACGCTGGATCCGCGTTTGCGCGGCCGCTTCACCACGTCGCCCTCTCAGGGCGACTGATGACGCTCGGAACGGCGCGTGAGGCGGCGCGGCGAAGATTCCTTGAGAGACTTTCCACGGCCAGACAGACTCGGATTCGTCATGAAGTAATCGTGCAGATTGAAGGGCTCCTCGCCCTTCGCGGCCTTCATACGCGTTGACGATCCATCCGGCAATAACTGCCAGCTCTGCTCGGTATCCTTCAGGTTCGCGACCATGATTTGCTCCAGAACCTGCTGATGCACCGTGGGATTTTGCAGCGGACAGAGGATCTCGACGCGGCGGTCGAGGTTGCGGGGCATCATGTCGGCGGAGGAGATATACACAGCAGCTTTTGCGCTGGGCAGGCCCTGTCCCATCCCGAAGCAGTAGATTCGGCCATGTTCGAGAAAACGGCCGATGATCGACTTGACGCGGATGTTCTCCGAAAATCCGGGAATGCCGGGCCGCAGGCAGCAAATTCCGCGCACGATCAGCTCGATCGAGACGCCGGCCTGCGACGCCTCATAGAGCGCGTCGATGATGTCGGGGTCGACCAGCGAATTCATCTTCAGCCAGATTGCTCCCGGCTTGCCGTGACGGGCGAAGTTGGTCTCGCCGCGGATGTGTTCGAGCATCCGCTCGCGCAAGGTCAGCGGCGACACCGCCATCTTCTCGATGTCGATCGGTTCCGCATAGCCGGTGATGTAGTTGAACACCCGCGCGGCGTCGCGCCCGATGATCGGGTCGGACGTGAAGTAGGAGAGATCGGTGTAGATGCGGGCGGTGACCGGATGGTAATTGCCGGTGCCGGTGTGGACATAGGTGGTGAGGCTGCCGCCCTCGCGGCGTACGACCAGCGACAGCTTGGCGTGGGTTTTCAGCTCGATGAATCCGTACACCACCTGCACGCCGGCGCGTTCGAGATCGCGCGCCCAGCGGATATTGGCTTCCTCGTCGAACCGCGCCTTGAGTTCCACCAGCGCGGTCACTGTTTTTCCGGCCTCCGCGGCCTCCACCAGCGCCCGCACGATCGGCGAGTTGTTCGAGGTGCGATAGAGCGTCTGCTTGATCGCGACGACATCGGGGTCGCGGGCCGCCTGTTGCAGGAACTGGACGACGACGTCGAAGGATTCGTAAGGGTGATGAACGATCAGGTCCTTCTGCCGGATCGCCGCGAAAATGTCGCCGCCGTGATCGCGCACGCGTTCGGGATGGCGCGGGACATAGGGTACGAATTCGAGATCGGGCCGGTCGAGCCTGGTCAGTTGCGACAACTCGTTCATCGCCAGCACGCCGTCGACCAGTAAAACCTCGTCGTCGGCGGTGGAAAGCGCGCGCTGTACGAAGGCGCGCAGCTCTTCCGGCATGTTGGCTTCGATCTCGAGCCGGATCACCGATCCCCGCCGCCGGCGTTTCAGCGCGGTTTCGAACAGGCGAACCAGATCTTCCGCCTCTTCCTCGATTTCGAGTTCGGAATCGCGGATGATGCGGAAGGCGCCCTGGCCCTTGACGGTGTAGCCGGGAAACAGCCGGCCGATGAACAGGCCGGTGGCTTGCTCCAGCGTAATCAGCCGCGTCGCGCCGTCCTTGCCCGCGGGCATTCGGATGAAGCGATCGATCTTGCCGGGCATCCGGATCAGCGCATTCATCGGCCTGCCGTCGGAGACCCGCGCCAGCTGCAGCGCAACGGTAAATCCGAGACTCGGGATGAACGGGAAGGGATGCGCCGGATCGATCGCCAGCGGCGTCAGCAGCGGGAAAATGTTGTGGAGGAAGTGATCCTCGATCCAGGCCCGCTCGGTCTTGGTGACGTCGCGACCGTCGACCAGAACGATGCCGACCTCGGCCAGAATGCCGCGCAGGTCGCGCCAGATCGCCTGCTGATCGCCGGCAAGCCTGGAAACCGTCTCGTTGATCAGGACCAGTTGTTCGGACGGGGTCAGGCCGTCGGGGCTGCGCTCGGTAATGCCCTCGCGCACCTGGGCCTTGATGCCGGCGACGCGGACCATGAAGAATTCATCAAGGTTATTGGCTGAAATCGACAGGAATCGCACCCGCTCCAGCGCGGGATGACCGGGATTGACCGATTCCTCCAGGACCCTGCGGTTGAAGTTCAGCCAGGAGAGCTCTCGATTGATGAAGCGTTCGGGGCTGGCGGCCATTGCCGGCCCGGCCTCGGGCTCAGCCTCTTTCTCTTTGATAACAACGGCTTGTGCGGATTCCATCGATTCGGTCCAATCGCTGCGCGATGCTTGCGCCGTTCCCGGCAAATGCGCAGCAGAGCTTGTGTTATCGCGATGACGCTTCAATGACATTGATGTTCCGCGCCGTGGCGCCGTCAAGGTGGCGCAGGGTCTCAGTCGTCTTGGGGCTCAGGCGTTGCGGAACAATTCCGCCGCCAGCGCCCGGGTCACCGGGCGGCCCAGCCGCAGGGCTTCGGTGTCCAGCAGTTCGACGGTCTGGCGCACGGCCGCATAGGACCGCTCGATCCGGGAGGCCAGATAGCTCACCACGGTCTCGTCGATCGTGAGCTGCCGGTCCGCGCAGGATTTGACGATCAGGGCGCGAAACAGCTGGTCGTCGGGCGGCAACAGCGTCACCGCCGGCACCGCGCGCAGACGTGAGCGCAAATCGCGCAATTCGACCTCGAACGCCGATGGCGGGTCGCGCGCGGTGATCAGGACGAAGGCTTCGTCCTCGCGCGCCAGATTCATCAGGTGGAACAAGGCCCGTTCGTCGACATCCCCGGACCTCAGATCCTCGACCACCAGCGCCCCCGTCGCCAGCGCGCCGGGGACGGCGGCCGCGGTCAGCGCATGGGCCGATATCGAGCGTGCGCCGGCTTGCTCGGCCCAGATCGCGGCGAGATGGCTCTTGCCGCAGCCTTCCGGGCCCACCAGCAGCATCACGCGGTTGGGCCATTCCGGCCAGCTGTCGATCAGCGCCAGGCCTTCGGCATTGGCCGGACCTTCGAGAAAATTGTCGCGCGTCAGGCTCTCTGCATGCGGCAGCGCGAAGGCAAGCTGGCGGGGTTGAACGCGGGCGACCACGCAAATCTCTCTAGGTTATTTCGACGGTACTCATGTGCCGCACCCACTCCACGAGATAGAGCGAGACGGATACCAGGGTGAAAACCGTGACGAACCCCATCAGGATCAGTTCGTAGGGTGTCGGATTGAAGCCGAAGCCCAGCGCTGCCAGCACCAGTGCCGCGAACGCCACCTGCGCCACCGTGTTGAGCTTCGACACCATCAACGGTTTCATCGGGATCGGCTTGCCGACCAACCATGACACAATCACGGCGGCGACGATCATGATGTCGCGCGAGACCACGAGGATGACGACCCAGCCCGGTACCGCGCCCCAGGTTCCAAGCGCGATGTAGATCGAGACCAGCAGGGCCTTGTCGGCGAGCGGATCGAGCAGGGCGCCGAGTTCACTCGCCATATTGAAGCGCTTGGCCAGGAAGCCGTCGATGGCGTCGCTGACGCCGGCCACGATGAAGATCGCAAAGGCGATCGCCATCTGGTTCGACGCAATCGCCCACACGATGACCGGCACCAGGAGGATGCGGCCCAGCGTAATGATGTTCGGAATACTCAACTCGGTCGCTTCCCGGCTACCGGCCTGATTTCGCAAATGATCCAGCCCTTGGCAGCCCAGACCGGTTCCTGTCTACATAGTACACTCGGGGGCTGCTTGCGAGCCATTGCACGATGACGGAATCCGACGTAACCAGCCGCCTTCATCTGGATTAGGCCATGATCGACCGCAAAAACGGGCTCACTTACGCGGATTCGGGCGTCGACATCGATGCGGGCAACCGGCTGGTCGATCTGATCAAGCCGATGGTGCGCGCCACCGCCAGGGCGGGCGCCGACGCCGAAATCGGCGGGTTCGGCGGATTGTTCGACCTCAAGGCCGCCGGCTTCAAGGATCCGGTGCTGGTGGCTGCCACCGACGGCGTCGGCACCAAGGTCAAGATCGCCATCGAGACCGGTTTGCATGGCGGTATCGGCATCGATCTGGTGGCGATGTCGGTCAACGACCTCGTGGTTCAGGGCGCTGAACCGCTGTTCTTTCTCGACTATTTCGCCTGCGGCAAGCTCGACCCCGAAGCCACCGCTTTGATCGTGGCCGGCATCGCCGAGGGTTGCAGGGAGTCCGGCTGTGCCCTGATCGGCGGCGAGACCGCCGAAATGCCGGGGCTCTACAAGGACGGCGATTACGATCTGGCCGGGTTCGCGGTCGGGGCCGCCGAACGCGGCACGCTGCTGCCGCGGGGCGATATCGCGGTTGGAGACGCCGTGATCGGGCTCGCCTCGTCGGGGGTGCATTCCAACGGGTTCTCGCTGGTCCGCAAGATCGTCGAGCAATCGGGCCTCGGATTCGAGGCGCCGGCGCCGTTTTCGCCGGTTATGACGCTGGGCGGTGCGCTGCTGACGCCGACGCGGCTGTATGTGCGGTCCTGCCTGCGCGCGATCCGGGAAACCGGCGCGGTCAAGGGCCTCGCCCACATCACCGGCGGCGGATTTACCGACAATATTCCGCGCGTGCTGCCGAAGCATCTCGGCGTCGGCATCGATCTCGCGCGCCTGCCGGTACTGCCGGTGTTCAAATGGCTGGCAGAGCAGGGCGGCATCGCCGAGCTCGAACTGCTGCGCACCTTCAACTGCGGCATCGGCATGATCGCCATCGTCAGGCCCGACGCGACCGAGGAAGTCACCGCCATTCTCACCGAAGCCGGCGAGAGCGTGGCGCTGCTCGGCGAGGTGATCCCGGCCGAGGGCGAACATCGCGTGGTCTATAATGGTCATCTCGATCTCTCATGGTAGATCTTGCATGGTGAGGCCATGAAGCGCCGGGTCGCCATCCTGATTTCCGGGCGCGGATCGAACATGGCCGCGCTGATCGAGGCGGCAAGCGCGAGCGATTTTCCCGCCGAGATCGTGGTGGTGATTTCCAACCGCGCCGATGCCGGCGGGCTGGAACGGGCTGAGGCCAGCGGCATTCCGACCGTCACGATCGAAAGCAAGCCGTTCGGCAAGGATCGTGCGGCGTTCGAGGCGGTGCTGCAGACCACGCTGGACCAGCACCGCGTCGATCTGATTTGCCTGGGGGGCTTCATGCGGTTGTTGACGGCCGAATTCGTGCAGCGCTGGTATGGCCGCATGCTCAACATTCATCCGTCGCTGCTGCCGTCGTTTCCGGGGCTCGATCCGCAGGGCCAGGCGCTGCGCGCCGGCGTCAAGATTTCCGGCGCCACCGTGCATTTCGTCATTCCGGAAACCGATGCCGGCCCGATCCTGATGCAGGGCGCGGTTGCGGTCGCCGACGACGACACGGCGGAGACGCTGGCGGAGCGGATTCTGAAAGTCGAACA
>CALROE020000158.1:0-7141 GCA_943369715.1 Bradyrhizobium ivorense | reverse complement strand
TCAGCTTCGCCAGCGCGCCAAGCTCGGTGGTGCAGACCGGGGTGAAATCCTTCGGGTGCGAGAACAGGAGCGCCCAGCTAGAGCCGATCCAGTCATGGAATTTGATTTTTCCCTCGGTGGTGTCGGCTTCGAAGTCCGGGGCGACAGCGCCAATCTGGAGAGCCATTTTATGACCTCATGTCATTCAAGTTACAGGTGAATTTGTCGTTGCCACTATAGCGGGCGGCGGGCCTCAAGGGAACCGGCGCGCGGCAAAAGGGTCGATCCTTCTCCGCAGGCGGGAACTCGTAGCATCTTCTTGCAATCCGCGCTTGTGCGACGAAAAGACCATCATGGCCGCTCCCGCCCCGGCTGCCCCGATATTGCCGTTTATCGCGCCCAACACGCTCGGCCCGATGACGATGCCCGGAACCATGACGGAGGTCACAGCGACTAATTGGCAACTACCTACAAATCTCGCGACCGAGGTTTTGATTCGTTAACCACTCGTTTACGCGCACATGAAAATGCTGCACCAGAACAAGAAAATGAGAAGTGTACCAATGTCTGCCTCTACCGGAATGCTTGCCGACCGTATCGGCGCTCTCGAACCGTCCAGGATTTCCTGCCGCGATAGCGCTGCGCTGGCCCTCACTGTGGTGCGCGATGGCGTGATCACCGGCGAAGGCCCCACCACCCGGGGCCGGGTTCATTTTTCCCGTGCGCTGGATGCCGATGACGCCGCCTGGTGCGCCCGCATCCTGACCGCGACCGCCGTCGAGCATCAGCCGGTCAGCCGTGCCGAAGCCGAAGCGCTGTTCGAGATCAACGATGCCGCCGCCGAACGCAGCGACGAGGGCGTGTTCGACGATTTGCTGGCCAAGGCGGTCGTGCACCACGCGGCGTCCGCGTCCGGCCTTGCCGTGCCGCCGCGCACCGTCGCGCTGTCGCCGGACACCGCCATCGAAAGCTGGGCGCCGACACAGGCGAACGTCGTCGATGTCGCCGTGCTGCAGTGGCTCGCCAGCCAGATGCGCGGCAAGCGCCGCAGCAACCGTACCCTGATGAGGATGGTCGCCACCGTCGTCGGCGCCGCGGCGCTGCCGCTGGCACAACTGCCGAATGTGTTCGACATCGGGATGTAAACGGCGGTCGCCTTTGCGACGGCCTCTGTTGGCATCGGCGGTCACCTCACCACAACTCGTCATCCTCCGCCACCGGGTCTCGCCTTCGGCGAGCCCGATGACAGGCTCCAGCGGAGGACCCAGTACGTCGCGGCCTGTCGATTCTATCACTGCTGTCTCTGGGATACTGGATCACCCGCCTTCGCGGGTGACGACAGTTGTGGGTGTGCAACAAACACAGTTTCCCGATCTCGCGGTTGGATACACCCGAGCTTTGCCAGAAATTTCCTTGCCCTCCAATCAGAGGGCGCGGGGAGGCCGGGCGCCCGATGCGCCCGATAGCCGCGCGTGCAATGGGTAGTGGGTAGAGCG
This sequence comes from Bradyrhizobium ivorense, assembly GCA_943369715.1. Lineage (GTDB taxonomy): Bacteria > Pseudomonadota > Alphaproteobacteria > Rhizobiales > Xanthobacteraceae > Bradyrhizobium > Bradyrhizobium ivorense_A. The sequence goes on along the minus strand of CALROE020000158.1, from coordinate 5,666 downwards.
CACACGCGTCAGTCAGGTCACACCGGAATCACCCGGCACTCCCCGCGCGATGGTTTACGGCTTATACGTGGTCTCCCCGGTGAGCCTTGCACTTTTGCCACCGTCGCCCGCGCTCCTTAACGCGAACTTGACACCAGCATAGGGGTGTCAGGACCATACGATTTCGCCATCCGCTTCAGGCGCCCTCGTCAAGAGCACCCTCCACGTCCACCGCATACCCGCCCCGCGCTGATGACGTTGCGCAACGCCCCTCTGAATGGGACGGGATGGCTATTGATATAGCCCGGTTTCTATTTCCGATAAACAGAAATATTTTTGCACGAAGGGCTTGACACGATTTCGGATAAATCGAAGTGATTTGCCGGTCGGATGGATTGGTTGAATGGGTTCAAACACCCGCGGCGGCGGCCGATCTGCGCCGTCTTAACCTCCCGATAACTTACTTTCCTAACGGCCTCTTGGTACCGGCTCCGCTACAGGTTCGTGAGCAGGGGAAGAAGATGTCGGGTGTCTTATCGGATGATGTCGGTTCGGGGAGCCGGGGGCCGTCACAGGGCGGTGCGCGTTTTCGCGTCAGGCTTGGCGCGATTCAATGGCTCATTCTGTGCGGCGCCGCGCTCGTGATCGCGATCGCGTCGGGCACCGGATATCTCGCCCTCGAGTTCCGGGAGCGGGCGCTCCAGGTCAGCGAACGCGAGCTGACCAACAGCGCGCTGCTGCTGTCCCGTCATTTCGACCAGCAACTCGCCGATCTCCAGCATGTCCACGACGACGTCGTCGCCCACATGCAGGCAGGCAGCATGAACACGGTCGAAGGCTTCGAACGGCAAATGTCGACATTATCGGCGCATGAGATGCTGCGCACCAAGCTCGCGGCGCTTCCGCATGTCGGCGGCTTGAATCTGTTCAACGTCAAGGGCAAGCTGATCAATACATCGGAGATGTGGCCGGTGGAGGACGTGAACATCACGGACCGGCGCTATTTCCGCGAATTTACCTCCGGCAGGCCTACTCCCGATGTGATCGTCGAACCGGCGGTCAGCAAGGTCACGAAAGTCTGGACGACGATCTTTGCGCGCAAGATTACCGGCCGTAACGGCGAACTGATCGGCTTTGCGACCCGGGGCGTCGAACCCTCGCATTTCCTGAGTTTCGTCGCTTCCCTGGCGCTGAACAGCGCCACCACGATCTCGATGATTCATCGCGACGGCACCGTCATCGCCCGCTATCCGCAAGACGACAATCTGATCGGCAAGAACGTCAGCAAGTCGCGCACGTTCCAGCAGGCGCTGGCAGCGGATGGCAATGCTTCCGGGCGCTTCAAGCACTCGGCCGAGAGGGAGGAGCGGATCGGTTCCATCCGGGCCCTGACAAATTTTCCGATCCTGATTGTCGCCTCAACCAACGTGTCGTCGGCGCTGGCCGATTGGCGGGCGCAGGCCAAGCTGCAGTTCTTCGCAGCGCTTCTCGCGGTGGTCGTCGTGGTCGCCACGATCTTCCTGATTGTTCGTCAGTTGAAGCGTCAGCACGAGGCCGCGCAGCGGCTGCTCTCCGAGAAGAGCCAGCATCTGGACACCGCCATCAACAACATGACGCAGGGACTTCTGCTGTTCGACGCCTCGGGCCGCCTCGTCATCTGCAACCAGCGCTACATCGATATGTTCGGCGTATCGCCTGAGGTCGCCAGACCCGGCTGTCATCTGCGCGACCTCGTCCTTCATCGCCAGGAAACGGGTACGTTCGTCGGCGACGTCGATGCCTACTGCGCAAGATTTCTCGACCCGAAGGATGACCTGATCAACGATACCGTCATTTCGACCCCCGACGGCCGCATGATCCGGCTGATCTACAAGCGGTCGCCGGACGGCGGCTGGGCCACCACGCTGGAAGATGTGACCGAGCGGCGGCGTGTCGCGGCCAAGATCGAGCATCTCGCCCATTATGACGCATTGACCGGCCTGCCGAACCGGACGCTGTTCCAGCGGCACGCGGAAGGATTGCTGCTTCAGACCTCCGACGTGCAATTCGCCATCCTCTACATCGACATCGATGAATTCAAGCGCATCAACGACTCGCTGGGCCATTTGATCGGCGATGAGTTCCTGAGGGGTGTATCGGGACGCCTGCTCGAAGCCGTCGGACCGAGCGACTTCGTTGCACGGATCGGTGGCGATGAGTTCGCCATCCTGCAGCGCGACGTCGTCTCCGACGACGATGTCGAGGCGCTGGTCGTGAAGGTCTATCAGGCGCTGCGAACGCCGTTCAATTGCCTCGGCCACAGCCTCGGCAGCGACGCCAGCATCGGCATTGCCATCGCGCCGCGTCACGGGTCCGACCTGTTCGGGCTGCTCAAGAGCGCCGATCTCGCGATGTACGCGGCGAAGGCGGCCGGTCGGCGGACCCATCGTTTCTTCGAGCCGGCGATGGAAGCGCAGGCCAACCTGCGCCGTGAACTCGAGCGGGACTTGCGGACTGCGATCGCCCAGGATGATTTTGAGATCCACTACCAGCCGATTGTCGATCTGCGCAGCAACGCGATCACCGGATGCGAGGCGCTGCTGCGGTGGCGGCATCCGGTGCGTGGCATGGTCTCGCCGGCCGACTTCATTCCGGTGGCCGAGGAAACCGGCCTGATCGAGGAGATCGGGCAGTGGGTGCTGCGAACCGCCTGCGCCGAAGCCGCGGCGTGGCCTGCTCATATCCGCGTGGCCGTCAACGTTTCTCCCGTCCAGTTCAGGTCGCCGACGCTGTCCCTGAAGGTCGCCGCCGCGCTCGCCGATACCGGTCTCGATCCGCGCCGGCTGGAACTCGAGGTCACCGAGGCGGTGCTGATCGCCGATGACGACGCGGCGCTGGTGGCGCTCAACCAGCTTCGCGCGCTCGGGGTTCACATCGCGCTGGACGATTTCGGCACCGGCTACTCGTCGCTGAGCTACCTGCAGCGGTTTCCGTTCGACAAGATCAAGATCGACCGCAGCTTCGTCAAGGAACTGACGCGCGGCACCGGTTCGGCGTCCATCATCAAGGCCGTCGTCGGCATCGCCGCCGACCGCGACATGATCACGACCGCGGAAGGGGTCGAGACCGAACAGCAGCGCGATACGGTGCAGTCGCTCGGATGCACGCAGATGCAGGGATATTTGTTCAGCGCCGCGCGCCCGGCGGCCGAAATTCGCAGGATGCTGGCCGGCGCCGATGCGGTTGTTGCAAGCGTGGCGTGAGGGGCGCTTTTTGCTCCCCTCCCTCCACGCGCCCTTGCGCGTGGCGGGGTCCGAGGCGAGCGAAGCTCGCTCTCGAGGTCGGGGGTGGGGGGCGTTTCCGCAAATTCGCTGCCAATCGAATCCGCCGAGAGACCCCACACCCCCGACCCCTCCCCACCGCTTCGCGGGAGGAGGGGAGAAGAAAGATGCGCTGGCTGAGGCGAGCTGAAAGCGCTCCAGTCTAGCTGCTACTTGCCCTTGGCCCGGCAATTATACGCCTTGCGAAATCCCGCGGCCTGGGCGTCCTCCTCGGTGCAAAACCAGCGATCCGGCTCGGTCGTGCCGGGGTAACTGCGACAGCCCTGCAGGTGATAGACGCCGACATTGCCGGTGACCCGGGCGCGCACCGCGAGTTTGCCCTTGATGGTGCAGCCCGGCGGCATCACCGGGTGCTCGGGAAACAGCACCGCGCGAATTTGCTGGTCCTTGTCCGCCCTGCAGGCATCGCCCAGCAGGGCGCCGTCCTTGCGTCCGCGGCGAAATTCATAGGGCGACGCGAAGCAGCCCTTCCAAAGACCGGCTTTCCCGTCCCTGGCGCCGGCCTCGTCGTCCTTGAAGCGGCCTCTGGCGTAGGGTTCGAAGTTCAGCGCAAAGCCCTGGCGGACGATGAGTTGGTTCAGCGTGGGCTTCTCGCCCTCGACGGTGCAAATGCCGATATGCCGGCTCCTGTAGGGTGCCAGCCCGAGATCCTCGCAGCGCACCGCGCGGTCGCCGATCAATTTCGTCAGCTGATCGCGTGCCTCGACGCCGCAGGCCCAGGCGTCGGCGTGCTCGTCGATGCACATCTGGTCGAGCTCGGGCGCATCGATGCCGTCGAGCCGGTAGGTCACGCCGCCGGCCTGGACGGTGCCGCCGTCCTTGACGACCACGCCGGCGGCCCAGCTTTGGCCCGCGCAGAGTACTGCCAGTATCAGAATTAAGGAACGCATCCAGGCCATTGCCTCTGGTTGGTTTTGTTGTACTACCGCAAACGTTACGGGAAGTCCGCTCATTGATCGAGGGGCCTGTTGGTCATCGAAAGCCGCGGGCGGCGCTAAAGTTGGGAATAACCTGATAGCGCGGCCATGACAGCGACACGAACTGCTGTATTGGCTGCAGGCGTCTCAACGGGAGCATCGGCCGGCATGACCGTGATCTTTTTCGATCTTGACGGGACGTTGACCGATCCCAAGCCCGGCATCACGCGCTCGATCCAGTACGCCCTCGGCAGGCTCGACCGGCCAATTCCGCCAGCAGACGAACTGACCTGGTGCATCGGCCCGCCGCTGCGTGGCAGCCTGAAGCGGCTGCTTGGCACCGACGAGCTGGCCGACAAAGCGGTAACGCTTTATCGCGAACGGTTCTCCGACATCGGCCTGTTCGAAAACGAGGTCTATCCCGGCATCGAGGATACCTTGTCCGCGCTGGCCCGGTCGGGCCGGCGGATGTTTGTCGCGACCAGCAAGGCCCACATCTTTGCCGAGCGCATTATCGATCACTTCAAGCTGCGGGGCTATTTTGAACGCGTGTTCGGTGCCGAACTGGACGGCACGCGTTCCGACAAGACCGACCTTTTGGGCCATGCCCTGCAGTCCATGGGCATCGATCCGCCGCAGGCCCTGATGATAGGCGACCGCAGCTACGACATGGTGGGCGCGAGAAACAACGGAATGACCGCCGTCGGCGTGCTCTACGGTTACGGCAGCGAAGCGGAGCTGCGCGACGCGGGAGCGCATCATGTTTGCGCCACGCCTTGGGCGGTGCTCGACCATACAGGGTAGGCCTCCTTGAACTCTTCGGTGGCGTTCACGGAAGCCGCGATCCGGTCCCGGTTGTGGTCGACGGCATTTTGCAACCTAAACTAGCGTTGATTGTATTTGTTGCCTGAGCTACCTTGGCGCGTATTGTCCCAAGGAGAATTTCATGAAAGTCTTGACCGGATTTATTGCACTGCTTGTCATCACGCTACTGCCGGCGACCAATGCCTCCGCGCAATTCTATTGCAGCCGGCATTTCTACAACAACTCCAACTACACCTGGACCGTCAGCAACGCGGTGGTTCAAAGAAACATTCCGCCGCGCACCACCCAGTCATTGAACTATCTGAGCATCGGGTCGCAGACGCTGCGGATCAGGTCGCCGTTTTATGACCAGAGCTTCCCGGTATCGTTCTGCTACCTCAATCATAGTGGCAGCACCGGCTACATCGCCGTCAACGATCCCGCCAACGGTGATGTGCAGACCTGCGGCAATCCGGGCTGGCCGTGCCCCGCCATGCGCAGTTCCCGCAAGAAGCGCCAGAGATAGACCGGGGTGCGGAGCGCGCTGAAGTGAAGTAGCGGCAACGTCGCCATCTGGGGATAGTGACGAGGGCCATCCGTTGAAACGGGCAGAATGAAAGAGGCCGCCAACTGAGGCGGCCTCCGT
>CALROE020000157.1:0-7148 GCA_943369715.1 Bradyrhizobium ivorense | reverse complement strand
CTTTGGCAAGTTGGTACGGGCCGCGATCTCCTGATTGCCAAGAAGCCCGTCGTTGGGATGGAATGCGCGCAACACATCAAGGCCGCGGGAAAGCGCGACGACGAAGCTGCGATCGGTCGCCACTTTCTTGCCTGGACGCTTCATTGCCTGCCGCTGGACGGACCTCGTTGACAAGGGACGTGCTTCAAAATAACCCTCCATGTCAAGGTGTGGAATTGAATTTCGCAGTGCGAAATCAGCGAGAATAGCTACTCAACGCAAGTCGCCGCGGTGCGGTAGCCACTCAACGCAAGTTAAGAATTGGCAAAGTTAAGAAGTAATCCAAGAACAAGATGCCCAGGGAGAGTCTCGTGAACGAAGTGGTCAAGCTCGAGCGTCGTGACGTCATCGCCATCGTCACCGTCAACAGTCCTCCGGTCAATGCGTTGAGCGCCGCCGTGCGAGGCGGCATTTTCGAATGCATCAAGAGCGCCATCGCCGATCCCGAAGTGCAGGCGATCGTGCTGACCTGCGGCGGCCGCACCTTCATCGCCGGCGCCGACATCACCGAATTCGGCAAGCCGCCGAAGCCGCCCGGCCTGGCCGAAGTGCTGCAGACGATGGAGAATTCGCCGAAGCCGATCATTGCGGCCATTCACGGCACCGCGCTGGGCGGCGGCCTCGAGGTCGCGCTCGCCTGCCATTTCCGCGTCGCCACCAAGGACGCGCGGCTCGGTCTGCCCGAAGTGAAGCTCGGCCTGCTGCCCGGTGCCGGCGGTACCCAGCGGCTGCCGCGCGCGGTCGGTCCGGAACTCGCGGTCAAGATGATCGTCGGCGGCGACCCGATCAGCGCCGCCGACGCGCTCAAGCACGGCCTGATCGAGGAGATCGTCGAAGGTCCCGCATCGGGCGGCGAGGCTTTTGCCCGCAAGGTGCTGGCGGAGAAGCGTCCGCTGCGCAAGCTGCGCGACGACGACTCCAAGCTGGCCGCCGCCAGGGCCGACCGCTCGATCTTCACCAATGCGGTCGCGGCGCTCACCAAGAAGGCGCGCGGGCTGGAAGCGCCGTTCGCCGCCGCCGACGCGGTCGGCGCCGCCATCGACCTGCCGTTCGACGAAGGCCTGAAGAAGGAGCGCGAGGGTTTTCTCAAGCTGGTAGCAAGCGACCAGTCGAAGGCGCAGCGCTATGCCTTCTTCAGCGAGCGCGAGGCCGCCAAGGTCGCCGGCGTGCCCGAGGGAACGAAACCGCGCAATGTCGAGCGCGTCGCCATCATCGGCGCTGGCACCATGGGCGGCGGCATCGCGATGTCGTTCGCCAATGCCGGTATTCCGGTGACGCTGATCGAAACCGGCGAAGAGCAGCTGAAGCGCGGCATGGGCGTGATGCAGAAGAATTACGAGGCGACCGCGGCGCGCGGCGGCATTCCCGCCGACGCCCCCGCCAAGCGCATGGGCCTGATCTCAGGCAAGGTGGGGCTCGAGAATGTCAAGGACGCCGACCTGATCATCGAAGCCGTGTTCGAGACCATGGCGATCAAGAAGGAAGTGTTCGAGGCGCTGGACAAATACGCCAAGCCGGGCGCGGTGCTGGCCTCCAACACCTCCTACCTCAACATCGACGAGATCGCGAAAGTGACAAAGCGTCCGCAGGACGTGCTCGGCATGCACTTCTTCTCGCCGGCCAATGTGATGAAGCTGTGCGAGATCGTGCGCGCCGAAAAGACCGCGCCGGATGCGCTGACGACTGCGGTCGCCGTCGCCCGCAAGATCGCCAAAGTGCCGGCGGTGGTCGGGGTCTGCGACGGCTTCGTCGGCAACCGGATGCTGGCGCAGCGCGGCAAGCAATCGGAGAAACTGCTGTTCGAGGGTGCCTTGCCGCAACAGGTCGATGCCGTCGTCACCAAATTCGGCATGCCGATGGGCCCGTTCGCGATGAGCGATCTGGCCGGCCTCGATATCGGCTGGCGCTCGCGCAAGGACCGCGGCATCAAGTCGGAAATCGCCGACGCGCTGTGCGAAGCCGGCCGCTTCGGCCAGAAGACCGGCAAGGGTTATTACAAATACGAAGCCGGTTCGCGCTCGGCGCTGCCGGATCCCGAGGTGGAAAAGCTGATCGACGAGACCCTGCAGCGGCTCGGCCGCAAGAAGCGCGTGGTCTCTGACGACGAGATCCTCGAGCGCATGATGTATCCGATGATCAACGAGGGCGCGCGGATCCTCGAAGAGAAGATCGCGGCGCGTCCGAGCGATATCGACGTGATCTGGCTCTATGGCTATGGCTGGCCGATCTATCGCGGCGGCCCGATGTTCTATGCCGACCAGGTCGGCCTCAAGCACATCGCCGACCGGCTGTCCTACTACGCCAGGGAGACCAACGATCCCTCGCTCGAGCCGTCACCGCTGCTCAAGCGCCTCGCCGCCGAAGGCAAGACCTTCGCGTCGCTGGCGCAAGGCGCGAAGGCGGCTTGATGGGGCAACGGGCTCACCAGCAGTCATTCCGGGGCGCGCGCAGCGCGAACCCGGAATCTCGAGATTGCGGGTTCGCTCGCTGTGCGCGAGCGCCCCGGAATGACGATCTGTTGGTTATGTCCTGCTGAAAGCGCTCATGACCCACCCCGGCGAGCAATTTTATCCGGAAGGCGTTCACTGGAACGACCCGATCGCGCGCGGCACGCTGCCTGATTTGTTGTCGACGGCGGCGGCCGAATACGGCGCGCGGCCGGCGATCGAATACCGGGATCGTGCGATCAGCTACGCCGAGCTGGAAGCGATGGTCGAGGTCGCCGCCGCCTCGTTCCTGCGCGCCGGCTACGGCAAGAACCATTCGGTGGGGCTGTTTCTCGGCAACTCGCCGGATCATCCGGTCAATTTCTTCGGCGCGCTGAAGGCCGGCGCCCGCATCGTGCATCTGTCCCCGCTCGACGGCGCCATCGCGCTGTCGCACAAGCTGAGCGATAGCGGCGCGCGCGTGCTGGTCACCAGCGATCTCGCCACGTTGCTGCCGACGGCGCTGAAGTTTCTCGAAAAGGGCCTGCTTGACCGGCTGATCGTCTGCCAGGACGACGACTGGGGCGCGGTCGGCAATCCTCACACGCCGATCCCGGACAACCCCGCGATCATCACCTTCAGGACATTCACCGGCGGCGCCGGCAAGCCTTCGGCGTGGCCGCGGCTTGACGCCGACGATGTCGCGTTGCTGCAATATACCGGCGGCACCACCGGCCTGCCGAAGGGCGCGATGCTCAGCCACGGCAATCTGACCTCGGCGGTGTCGGTCTACGACGTCTGGGGCAGGCCGGGGCGGGCAGAACGCAACAACCCGATCGAGCGCGTGATCTGCGTGCTGCCGCTGTTCCACATCTTCGCGCTGACCGTGGTGCTGCTGAGCAGCCTGCGGCGCGGCCACCTGATCTCGCTGCACCAGCGTTTTGATGTCGAAGCCGTGATGCGCGACATCGAGGTCAAGCGCGCCACCTATTTTCCCGGTGTGCCCACGATGTGGATCGCGATCGCCGCACTGCCGGATCTCGACAAACGCGACCTGTCGTCGCTGGTGAGCGTCGGATCGGGCGGTGCGCCGCTCCCGGTCGAGGTCGCCAGGATCCTCGAGCGCAGGGTCGGCATGAAGCTGAAGAGCGGCTGGGGCATGACCGAGACCTGCTCGCCCGGCACCGCCCATCCCAAGGAGGGACCGGACAAGCCGGGCTCGATCGGGCTGATGCTGCCGGGAATCGAGATGGACGTGGTCGCGCTGGACGATGCCACGAAGGTTCTGCCAACAGGCGAAACCGGCGAAATCCGCATCCGCGGCCCGAACGTGACGAAGGGCTACTGGAACCGGCCGAAGGAAACCGCCGAGGCTTTCGTCGGCGACCGCTTTCTCACCGGCGACATCGGCTACATGGACGCCGACGGCTATTTCTATCTGGTCGACCGCAAGAAGGACATGATCATCTCCGGCGGCTTCAACGTCTATCCGCAGATGATCGAGCAGGCGATGTATCAGCATCCCGCCGTGCACGAGGTGATCGTGATCGGCATCCCCGACGATTATCGCGGCGAGGCGGCCAAGGCGTTCGTCAAGCTGCGCGACGGTGCTGCGCCGTTCAGTCTCGACGAACTGAAAGCGTTTCTCGCCGGCAAGCTCGGCAAGCACGAAATTCCCGCAGCCCTCGAATTCGTCGACGAGCTGCCGCGCACCTCGGTCGGAAAACTCTCGCGCCACGAACTGCGCAACCGGAAGCCGGCGCAGGCAAAACAACCGCAACTGGCGACGGGAGGCGGTTCATGAGCGCGGGGCCGCGGCGACTACTTCACCTCTCCCATAGGGAGTGGTCGGATCGCGCAGCGATCCGGGTGAGGGGGTACGGCCTATCGATGGACCGTACCCCCTCACCCCAACCCTCTCCCCATGGGAGAGGGGGCACACCGTCACTGCCGATACATTTTCCAATCCGATTTTAACACAGGAGGATCCGATGGATCTCAGCTTCAGCAAGGAAGAAGTGGCGTTTCGTGACGAGGTACGGGAGTTCTTCAAGAACAACGTGCCGCCGGAGACCCGCAAGAAGCTGGTCGAGGGCCGTCATCTCTCCAAGGACGAGATGGTCGCCTGGTGGCGGATCCTGAACAAGAAGGGCTGGGGCGTCTCGCACTGGCCGAAGGAATATGGCGGCACCGGCTGGAGCTCGGTGCAGCACTACATCTTCAACGAGGAGCTGCAGATGCACCCGGCGCCGGCCCCGCTCGCCTTCGGCGTCAGCATGGTCGGCCCCGTGATCTACACCTTCGGCAACGAGGCGCAGAAGAAGCAGTATCTGCCGCGCATCGCCAATGTCGACGACTGGTGGTGCCAGGGCTTTTCGGAGCCGGGCTCCGGATCGGACCTCGCCTCGCTGAAGACAAAGGCCGAGCGCAAGGGCGACAAGTACATCATCAACGGCCAGAAGACCTGGACCACGCTGGCGCAGCACGCCGACATGATCTTCTGCCTGTGCCGCACCGACCCCGGCGCCAAGAAGCAGATGGGCATTTCCTTCATCGTGTTCAGCATGAAGTCGAAGGGCGTCACGGTGCGTCCGATCGAGACCATCGACGGCGGCCACGAGGTCAACGAGGTGTTCTTCGATGACGTCGAGGTGCCGGTCGAGAACCTGATCGGCGAGGAGAACAAGGGCTGGGACTACGCCAAGTTCCTGCTCGGCAACGAGCGCACCGGCATCGCCCGGGTCGGCGTTTCCAAGGAGCGGCTGCGCCGCATCCGCGACCTCGCCTCCAAGGTCGAGTCCGGCGGCAAGCCGATCATCGAGGACCAGAAATTCCGCGAGAAGCTGGCCGAGGTCGAGATCGAGCTGAAGGCGCTCGAGCTCACCCAGCTGCGCGTCGTCGCCGACGAGAACAAGCACGGCAAGGGCAAGCCCAATCCGGCTTCCTCGGTGCTGAAGATCAAGGGCTCGGAAATCCAGCAGACCACCACCGAGCTTTTGATGGAGGTGATCGGCCCGTTCGCAGCGCCCTATGACGAGCACGGCGACGAAGGCAGCAACGAATCGATGGACTGGACCGCCCAGATCGCGCCGAGCTATTTCAACAACCGCAAGGTTTCGATCTACGGCGGCTCCAACGAGATCCAGCGCAACATCATCACCAAGGCCGTGCTGGGGCTGTGATCGACTGACTACAACGACAACGGTGTCGTCCTCCGCGAAGGCGGGGGACCCAGTACGCCGCGGCGGTCAGGGTTACGAAGAGCGCCTGCGATTACTGGATCCCCGCATTCGCGGGGATGACGATGGGAGAATGGGCAACAGTCTTGCCCACATCGGTTTCTAGGGAAAGTGGAAGAACATGGATTTTGATTTGTCGGAGGAGCAGCGGCTTCTCAAGGATAGCGTCGACGGACTCCTGAACGATTCCTACGACTTCGATTCGCGCAAGAAGTACCGCGCGGAGAAGGGCGGCTGGAGCAAGGCGGTCTGGGGCAAGCTCGCCGAGCAGGGCCTGCTCGGCCTGCCGTTCTCGGAAGACGACGGCGGCTTCGGCGCCGGCGCGGTCGAGACCATGATCGTGATGGAGGCGCTGGGAAAGGCGCTGCTGCTGGAGCCGTATCTGGCGACGGTGGTGATCGGCGGCGGCTTTCTGCGCCGCAGCGGCTCGGCCGAGCAGAAGGCCGCGCACATCCCCGGCATCATCGACGGCAGCAAGACCTTTGCCTTCGCGCAGCTCGAGAAGAACTCGCGCTATGATTTGCAGGATGTCGCCACCACCGCCAAGAAGAAGGGCACGGGCTGGGTGATCGACGGCGAGAAATTCGTCGTGCTCAACGGCGAGAATGCCGACACCTTCATCGTCACCGCGCGCACCAAGGGCGGTCAGCGCGATGCCGGTGGGATCGGCGTGTTCCTGGTGCCCGGAAATGCCAAGGGCATCGCGAAAAAGGGCTATCCGACCCAGGACGGCCTGCATGCCGCCGACGTCACCTTTACGGGCGTCGAGGTCGGCGCCGATGCCGCGATCGGCGATCCCGAGAACGGCCTCGCGCTGATCGAGCGCGTGGTGGACGACGCCCGCATCGCGCTGTGCGCGGAGGCGGTCGGCGCGATGGATGAATCGCTCAGGACCACCGTCGAATACCTCAAGACCCGCACCCAGTTCGGCGTGCCGATCGGCAGCTTCCAGACCCTGCAGCACCGCGCCGCCGACATGTTCGTCGCCGTCGAGCAGGCCCGCAGCATGTCGCTGTTCGCCACCATGGCTAGCGATTTCGACGACGCCAGGGAACGCGCCACCGCGGTGGCGGCGGCGAAAGTGCAGATCGGCAAGTCGGCCAAATTCGTCGGCCAACAGGCGATCCAGCTGCATGGCGGCATCGGCATGACCCAGGAGGCGAAGATCGGTCACTATTTCAAGCGGCTGACCATGATCGAGAACACCTTCGGCGATACCGACTACCACCTCCGCCGCGTCAGCAGCGGCGGCGGACTGGTGTAGGCGCGCACTCCGGCTGTCATCCCCCGCGAAAGCGCATAGGCGCTAAAATAGGCTTGCGAGCCGGAATTGTCTGTGATTCTAGCGTGTCATGAGACACGAATCACTTGTGAATGAAGACTGGGCGAACCTCGTCGCGCGGCTTGGCGGCGCGGAAGAGCTCAAGGTTACGGCGCGCGCGAC
>CALROE020000156.1:0-7154 GCA_943369715.1 Bradyrhizobium ivorense | reverse complement strand
CATGGAACGAGGTGGACTGGTAGTTCAGCATGACATCGTCGGCCCCGGGGACCCCCATGATGAAGGTGACGCCGGCGGCGGCGAGCAGCGTCAGGAGGTTGTCCATGTCGTCCTGGTCGGCCTCGGCATGGTTGGTGTAGCAAACGTCGACGCCGAGCGGCAGGCCGAGCAGCTTGCCGCAGAAATGGTCCTCCAGCCCGGCGCGGATGATCTCCTTGCCGTCATAGAGATATTCCGGGCCGATGAAGCCGACCACGCTGTTGACCAGCAGCGGATCGAAGGCGCGCGCCACCGCATAGGCCCGCGCCTCCAGGGTTTGCTGGTCGACGCCGTGATGGCCGTTGGCCGACAACGCCGACCCCTGCCCGGTTTCGAAATACATCACATTGTTGCCGACGCTGCCGCGGCGCAGCGACAGTCCGGCCTGGTGGGCCTGCCGCAACAGCGCCAGATCGATGCCGAAACTGCGGTTCGCCGCCTGCGTGCCCGCGACCGACTGAAACACCAGATCGACCGGAAAGCCGCGCTCGATCAATCCGAGCGTGGTCGTGACATGGGTCAGGACGCAGCCCTGCGTCGGGATCTGCAGCCTTGCGATGATATCGTCGAGCAGCCGCACCAGGCCGCCGATGACAGTGGGATCGTCGCTGGCCGGATTGATGCCGATACAGGCGTCGCCGGATCCCAGCAGGATGCCGTCGAGGATCGACGCGGTGATGCCCCTGGCGTCGTCGAAGGGATGATTGGGCTGCAGCCGCACGCTCATCCGCCCGCGCAGGCCGATGGTGTTGCGGAAGGCCGAAATCACCTGGCATTTCTTCGCCACCAGGATCAGATCCTGGTTGCGCATCAGCTTTGAGACCGCCGCCGCCATCTCCGGGGTGATCCCGCGCGACAGCCTGGCGAGAACGGCTGGTGTCGCCGCGTCCGACAGCAGCCAGTCACGGAATGCGCCTGTAGTCAGCGAGGATATCGGGGCGAAGGCCGCGGTGTCGTGGCTGTCGACGATCAGGCGGGTAACCTCGTCGTCTTCGTAGGGAACGACGGTCTCCTGCAGGAACTGTTTCAGGGGAACGTCTGAAAGCGCGATCCGCGCCGCGATCATTTGCGCGGCACTTTCAGCCGCCACCCCCGCGAGGCGGTCGCCGGAGCGCGGCGGCGTGGCCTTGGCGAGCAGATCGCGCAGATCATCGAACACATGAGTGGTGGCGTCGATGGCGTGCCGATAGATCATGAGAACTCCGAATCCGTCAGCGCCTTGCGCTGTGGCTTTCGAAGACTATCACCGGCTGCGAGACTAAGCAGCCCGCACGGTGGCGAGGAATTTGACCACTTCGGCCTTGAGGCGCTTGTTCTCGCTGGACAGCAACTGCGCCGAAGCCAGCACCTGCGAGGAGGCCGTGCCGGTATCGCCGGCGCCGCGGTTGACGTCGGCGATCGAGGTCGCGACCTGGGTGGAGCCGACCGCCGCCTGCTGCACGTTACGGGCGATTTCCTGGGTCGCCGCGCCCTGCTGCTCGATGGCGGCCGCGATCGCGCCGGCGATCTCGGAAACCTGCCCGATCGTTCCGTAGATCTCCTTGATCGCGACCACCGAATCCTGGGTTGCCGCCTGCATTCCGGCGATCTGGGTGGCGATCTCGCTGGTGGCCTTGGCGGTCTGCGAGGCCAGCGCCTTGACCTCCTGCGCGACCACGGCAAAACCGCGGCCGGCTTCGCCGGCGCGGGCGGCTTCGATGGTCGCGTTGAGCGCCAGCAGATTGGTCTGCGCCGCGATCGTGGTGATCAGTTGGGTGACGTCGCCGATGCGGCTGGCGGCCAGCGACAATTCGGCGATCCGCGCGTCGGTCTTGCCCGCCTGCTCGACCGCTTCGGTGGCGATCCGGTTGGAATCCGCGACCTGGCGACCGATTTCGTTGATGGAGCTCGCCATTTCTTCCGTCGCCGACGCCACCGATTGCACGTTGGCGGAGGTTTCTTCCGAAGCCGCCGCCACCACAGCCGAGAGATCCTGGCTCGCCGCACTGCTGTTGGTCAGGATGACGGCGGAATTCTCCAGCTCGCTCGATGCTGCGCCGACGTTTTCGATGATACTGCCGACCGCCGCCTCGAAACTTTCGGCGAGGTTATGCAGCTCGGCGCGACGGGCGACGGCGAGTTCGCGGTTCTTGTCCTCGCGCTCGGCGGTGTCGCGTTCGGCCTTGGCCACCGCCTGCACCTTGAATTCCTCGACCGCGCGGGCCATCTGGCCGACTTCGTCGCGGCGCTCGAGGCCCGGCAGCTGGACATCGAAATTGCCGACCGCAAGTTCGCGCATCGCTTTCGACATCGCCACCACCGGGCGGGAAATATTGCGGCCGATCAGGAACGAAACCACGATGCCGGCGAAAGCCACCACCAGCAGCACGGCCATCAGCGCCAGCTGCTGCTGCTCGAGGGTGATCCCGGCACGGGCAATCTCACGATCCTTGCTGTCGCTCGAGCGCGCGATCAGGTCGTCGGTCAGTTTCTCGATATCGACGAAATTCCGTTCCGCGCCCTTGATGAACAACAGCGCCGATCCGGCATCGCCGTCGGCCATCTCGATGGCGTTCCTGGATTGCTTGAGATAGCCCGCGACGGCGATTTTCAGTTTTTCCAGGCCATCCGATTTGATTCCGCCCTGGGCGCCCTCGACCGCCTTCAGCGCGTCCGAAATCTTCGCGGCGGCGCCGGAGGCTTCCTTGGCGAATGCCTGAACCTTCTTTTCGTCCGTTTCGTTGGCCGCAATGGCCGCGAGCCGGTACAGCTTGGCGTGCGCGGTCCACGCCACGGTGTTGAGTTCGTTGGCGAGTTCCGATTGCCGTATCGGCCCCGCGACCAGTGCATCGACCGCGGTCTGGTTCGACCGCAGCGCCTGCAAGGCGTAGGCGCCGACGCCGATCAGGACCAGAATCAGAAACGCCGGCGCGAGCTGAACTTTCCAGGACAGCCCGATATTTTTGATCCAGCCGAGCATATCAATCCTTTGAGGCGACGATCGCCGTGTAGCCGATCGTAGCGTGTCAGAGCTTGTAGATGCCCGCACACACCGCTGTGTTCTCGACCTTCTCGCAATACATCTGCTTCGGCTCGACCTTCTTGCTCACGGGATTGACGAACTTGTAGTCCTGCCAGAACGAAGGCTGCTTGGCGGCCATTTCGACCCGTTCCTTCACATAAAGCTTGCCATCGACGTCCTGTGCATCGATCAGGTCCTTGCCGACGAATTTTGCGTTGGAGCCGTGAGCCAGAACCTTGCCGTCGAGCTGATAGACCACGACGTACAAATCGCGATCGATGAAGCCGGCGGCCTTGCCGGTGAATTCGCCGTACGCCTTGTCGGCGCCCTGTTCCTTGATGAAGCCGACGGCCTTCTTGACCATCGCGATGGCGTCATCCTTGCCCGCGCCATCGGCAGCCACGGCGGCGCCTGCGCAGATGAACATGGCTGTCATTCCAGAAATGAGCACCTTAGTTGACCAGTTGTTCACGTTTTCTCTCCGGATCGATTGATTTGGGACGCGGTGGCGGCACCGCACACGGCATGATTGTCACGAAAGAGCGAACCATCCGTTAAACCGCCGGTCCGTAAGACAACGGGGTCGGGAAATCGACATAAGAAGATGTGCCACTTTGAAACGCCGGCGGCGGGCGCGGCAGAAGCGAGTCTGCGCCCGCGCCATGACGCGGCGCCACTTCGGGTCTCCGACTTTGAATCGCCCGTTCAGATCAAGACGATCTGCCCCGCGCACGGCGCAACGCGATCTCAAGCTTTTCCTTCTGCTTCGTTCAACGCTCGTCTTCCGCCTGCGCGCGTTCCTTGAGCTTGGCGCGCTCGGTATCGATCTCGCCTGCCCGCTCGCGGCGCTCGCGCTCTTTCGTCCTGGCAGCCTCCTCCTTCCGCCGCTGGCTTTCGCGCTGCTTCCGCTGCTTCTCATATGCCAATGCGGCCTTGCGGGCTGCTTGATCGTCTATCTTGCTGGCTGGCCTTTCGCCGGGCTTTGCACGGGGCTTTTTTGCCCGGCCTCTGACTTTTTCAACCGAAAGGTCCGTGGGCAGTTCCGCGTCTTCCTTGAAGGGACCATCTGATAAAGGTCTCGAAGGAGGAACTTCAGAAGGCGGTGGACGAGGTCGGCAACGCCGCTGCCGCAGTACGCAAGCAGTTGGCGGCCACGGTCATCACAAAGAGTTCGCACCCGCATTCCTGACCCGTGCCAGGCAAGTCCTGCCGGTTCACTTTTCCTCGGCAATATGCATGTCGGTGTCGGGCGCCGCAGCCTCGGTCAACTCGCGCTCCGCCTGATGATAGAATCTCTGATCCTGTCCATCGGGCTTTCCGGCCTGCTCCCAAAGCTCATAGGCCCGACGTACGATTTCGATCCCGCGTGGCCTGGTCACCCACAGCCTCCTGCAGCTTTTTCACTCAACCAAATGAGGTGCGAAACGTTCCAGGGTCGGCAGGACGACACAACACAGCCGCCCTCAAATCGCAGGAGGTGCAGCGATGAAACTTTTTTGAATTTTTTTCTCGGCAAACCAACCGCATGGCAGGAACAAGACACGACCCGGCCGGTTTTAAAATGGCAATTTCAAACCGGAGGGCAAAATGGCCAAGGATAAAGTACTGAGCGACCTGTTCCTCGACACCTTGAAGGACATCTATTTCGCCGAGAAGAAGATCCTGTCCGCGCTGCCGAAGATGGCGAAGGCGGCGCAGTCTCCCAGGCTCAGGGCGGCGTTCGAGAAGCACATGGGCGAAACCGAGGGCCAGGTCGACCGGCTCGAACAGGTGTTCGCCTCGATCGATGAATCGCCGAAGGGCAAGACCTGCGACGCCATCATGGGCATTCTCGACGAGGGCAAGGAAATCATGGACGAGTACAAGGGCACCGCCGCCCTTGACGCCGGCCTGCTTGCCGCAGCACAGGCGGTCGAGCATTACGAGATTTCCCGTTACGGCACGCTGAAGACCTGGGCGAGCGAGCTCGGCTACAAGGATGCCGTGAAGCTGCTGGACGCGACGCTCAAGGAAGAGAAGACCACCGACAGCACGCTCAGCCAGATTGCCGAGACGGAAGTCAACCAGCACGCGGAAACGGCGCAAGCCGCGTAAGGGGCGGATGTAACCCCCTTTGGGAAAGGCCCCGGTTTCCCGGGGCCTTTTTTCTTCATCTATCCCGACAAGCCGACTGCCTGTGCCTGCGCCGCGGGGCTTTCCGCTGCCCGGCCCGGCTGCTATCATTCCCCTCGAGAGCCGGAATGGCCCGCCAAAACAACAGGGGAGACGACGAATGGCAAGGACGTTCGCGACGTTGGCCGGCGCTGCCGTGCTGACCGGTATGCTGGCAGCATTATCCGCGCCCGCGATGGCGCAATATCCCGACCGCCCCATCAAGATGATCGTGCCATGGGCCGCCGGCGGCGATACCGACAATATCTTCCGGCCGTTCGCCGTCGAATTCCAGAAACAGCTCGGCCAGCCCGTTGTCATCGCCAATATCGGCGGCGCATCCGGCACCGTCGGCGCGCGCGAGGCGCAGAAGTCGGCGCCCGACGGCTATACGGTCTACGCGGTGCACGACTATATCCACCTGACATTCTACGCCGGCATCAGCGACGTCAAATACAGCGACTTCGAGCCGATCTGCCTGGTCGCGGCGACGCCCTCGGTGCTGACGGCCAGCGCCAAGACACCCTGGAAGAACTGGCAGGAACTCGCCGACGACGCCAGGAAGCGGCCGGGCGAGATCACGGTCGGCGCCACGCTGGGCTCCACCAGCCATATTTTTCCGGCCATGATCGAGAAGGCGGCCGGCATCAAGTTCAAGTTCGTGTCCTATGACGGGCTGGCGCCGCGGATGAACGCGCTGCTCGGCGGTCACATCAACCTCACCGATTCCAACCTGACGCAGAAGGGCAAGGTCGAAGCCGCCCTGCTGCGCTTCATCGCGATCGCCAGCGAGAAGCGCGATCCGGAAGCGCCCGACGTGCCGACGCTGAAGGAACTCGGCATGAACATCGTGTACGAAGTGGTACGCGGCGTGCTGGTGCCGAAGGGAACGCCGGCGCCGGTGCGCGCCAAACTGGAGGAAGCCTGCGCCAAGGCGGTCAAGGAGCCGAGCTTCGCCCAGGCGATGAAGCTGCAGGGCACCCGCGTGGCGTACCTCAATGCCAATGATTATGCCCAGTTCCTCGCCAGGATCGACGGCGAGAGCAAGACCATCATGACCGACCTCGGCCTGATCAAGAAATGAGCATAGGCCGCGACGGAATTGCCGGGCTGGTCCTGCTCGCGATCAGCCTGGTGCTGCTGGTCAAGTCGTTCCAGCTGCCGTCCCTTCCCATCGTTCCGGTTGGGCCGGGCTTTTACCCTTCCATCGTGCTGTCCTTCATGGCCGCCGCGAGTGCGCTGCTGGTGCTGCAGGACCTCATCAAGCGCGCGCCGGTCATGGCCGACGCTCCCGACGCGCCGCGGAGGAACTATCGGCTGGTCGTGATCGCCTTTGCGATCGTCGGCTTCTATGTGCTGCTGCTGCCGCTGCTGGGATTTCGCGTCGCCACCGTGTTGTTCGTAGGCAGCCTGCAGGCCGCTTTGGGCCGGCCGCGCACGCCACGACAATGGGCGGTGCTGGCCGCGATCGCGCTCGGCACCGCCATGGTGAGCTATTTCGTCTTTGAACGATACCTGCTGGTGCTGCTGCCGCGCGGCGCGTGGACGGGGTTCTGATGTTCGATTTGCTCTGGCACGGCCTCGTCAACGTCGCGCAGTGGAAATACATGCTGCCGCTGTTTGCCGGCACCTTCATCGGCGTGATCGGCGGCTCGCTGCCGGGCGTCACCATCACCATGACTGTCATCGTGGTGCTGCCGTTCACCTACGGGCTCGATCCCCTGGCGGGCCTCGCGGCGATGACCGGCGTCTATGTCGGCGGCTCGACCGGCGGCCTGATCGCCTGCTGCCTGCTCGGCATCCCCGGCTCGCCGGCGTCGATCGCTACCACCTTCGACGGCTTTCCGATGTCCCGCAACGGCGAGCCCGGCCGCGCCATCTGGCTCGGCGTCTGGGCCTCGGTCTGGGGCGGCCTGCTCGGCGCCCTGTTCCTGGTGTTCCTGACCGGTCCGCTGGCGGCGAT
>CALROE020000155.1:0-7155 GCA_943369715.1 Bradyrhizobium ivorense | reverse complement strand
AACAACGTGCTGGTCGCCTCCGGCGAACTCAACCAGCACGCCACCGCGCTGTTCGAAAGCGTCGACAGCTTCCTCGCCGGCCTGCGCAACGCGGCCTAGGACCTTTCCGGCCCGTTTGAATCAGGATCGGGCTCACACGGCGTCCCCTCCACGACGGAGCGGTCGCCATTGCCCGATTGACTCTGCTCCGTTTGCGACGGACGATCGACACCGCGATTTTGACGATCCACCCAGGGGAGCAAGATCATGGCTTACAAATTCGAAGTCTATAAGGACAAGGCCGGAGAGTTTCGTTTCCGGTTCAAGGCGCCGAACGGCGAAAACATGTTTTCGTCGGAAGGTTATTCGCAGAAGGCATCCGCCATGAGCGCGATCGAATCGATCAAGAAGAATGCGCCGGGCGCCAGCACCGACGATCAGGCCAAATAGACCCGCCGCAACCTCCTGAAGGCACGATGCTCCAAACACCGAAAAGGACCGGCGGGAAAAAGCCCCCGGCCAGCAGGCTTCGCGCGGGATTTTCCGATCCCGCGGTGGCCGCGGTCTTCAGCGCCTATCGACAGCCGCTGCAGACAAAGCTGCTGGCGTTGCGCCGGCTGATCCTCGACACCGCCAGGGCGACAAAAGGCGTCGGTGCTCTCGAAGAAACCCTGAAATGGGGTCAGCCGAGTTATCTCACGACGGAGACGAAGAGCGGCAGCACTGTCCGGATCGACCGGATCAAATCCCCCGCCGACCACTACGCGGTGTTTTTCCATTGCCAGACCGACCTGGTCGCAACGTTTCGCGAGCTGTATCCCGAGCTGAATTACGGCGGCAACCGCAGCATCCTGCTGGACGCCAAGGGCAAGCTTCCCGAAGCCCAGTTGCGCCACTGCGTGGGACTGGCGCTGACGTATCATTTGAACAAGCGGAAAGCGGGATAGGCCTCTTACCCTCCCCTGGATGGCAAGAAGTCACGCCACCAGCGCGGCGTCCTCGGGGGGATCTTGCGGAGCGACGAATTCCGGGCCGCGCTGCGCCTGCAGGAGTGCGACGATCTCGGCGTTGGGCCGCGCGCGGCTGAACAGGAAGCCCTGCCCTTCGTGGCAGCCCTCGGCGCGCAGGCAGCTCAGTTCGGCTTCGGTCTCGACACCCTCGGCGGTGATGGTCACCCCGAGACCCATGCCGAGGCTGATGATCGAGCGCACGATCGCCTGCGCGTCGCGGTTGGAGCCGAGGTCGCGCACGAACGACTGGTCGATCTTGATCTTGTCGAACGGAAAGCTTCGGAGATAGCTCAGGCTGGAATAGCCGGTGCCGAAATCGTCCATCGAAATGCGGACGCCCAGCGCGCGCAGCGCGTGCAGCGTGGCCAGCACCTGACTGCTCTTTTCCAGCAGCAGCGTTTCGGTGATTTCGAGCTCCAGCCTTCTCGCCGGCAGCCCGGTCTGCTTCAGCACATCCATCACCAGCGACAGCAGATTTCCGACCCGGAATTGCAGCGGCGAAAGGTTGACCGCGATCCGGACGTCGTCGGGCCAGAGGGCGGCGTCGGCGCAGGCGCGGCGCAGCATCAGCGCGCCGAGCGGATTGATCAGGCCGGTCTCCTCGGCGACGGGAATGAATTCGGCCGGCGATACCATTCCGCGCTCGGGATGCGGCCAGCGCACCAGCGCCTCGAAGCCGGTGATGCGTCCGGTCGCGAGGTCGACCAGCGGCTGGTAGTACGGCAGCAGCACGTCGTTCTGGATCGCGGCGCGCAGGTCGATCTCGATCTTGCGGCGGCTCTGGGCGTGGGCGTCCATGCCGGCTTCGAAGAAGGAGAACGTGCCGCGCTGCTCGTTCTTGGCGCGCGACAGCGCCATGTCGGCGTTCTTGAGCAGCTTCTCGGACTCGTCGCCGTCGCCGGGCGCCATGGCGATGCCGATACTGGCGCCGATCACGACGGAATGGCCGTCGAGCAGATAGGGATCGCCGATCGCCTCCAGCAGCCGCCTGGACAGCAGCACCGCATCCTCGGGGCGCGTCAGGCCGCTCTGGATGATCGCGAATTCGTCGGAGTTGAGGCGGGCGAGCATATCCTCCTCGCGAAGGGTGGATCGCAGCCGCTTGGCGACACCGCGCAAGAGCTTGTCGCCGATGCCGTGGCCGAGCGTATCGTTGACCGCCTTGAAATTGTCGAGGCCGAGCACCAGCACCGCGACCTTTTCCGCACTGCGCCTGGTGTGCAGCAGGATATCGTCCATCTGCCGGCGCAGCAGGTTGCGGTTCGGCAGCCCGGTCAACCCGTCATGCTGGGCCATGAAAGCGAGCCGCGCCTCGGCGCGCTTGCGCTCGGTGATGTCCATCAGCGCCAGCAGCACCGCGGGCTGGTCGTTATAGACCAGCTGGCGCGAATAGATCGCAAGGTCGATCAGCGCGCCGTCGGCCCTGACATGCTTCCAGGTCCGCGCGGTCTGTTCGTCGCTGGAGCGGTCGCCTCCCCATGGCAGTTCGGTCTCGAAAGCCTGCACGCTGCGGATGGTCAGCTTCTCGAATTCGGCGCGGCTGTAGCCGTAATGCTCGATCGCGGCATCGTTGACGCCGAGGATGCGTTCGTCGTCCAGCGCGCACACGATCATGGGAACGGGATTGCTGTCGAACAGCAGCCGGAACGAGGCCTCCCGCTGCTTCAGCTCGGTGATGTCGACGCGCAGGCCGACGACGCCGCCGTCCTCGGTCAACCGCTCCTCGATCAGGATGCAGCGGCCGTCGGCCAGCGTCTGCTCATGGCGTGCGCCTGGCTGATACATCCTGGCGAGCCGCTCGGCGATCCATTCTTCCTCGCAGCCGACCGCTTCCGGATAGTCGCCGCGCGCAACGCCGACGCGGATGGTGTCCTGCAGCCGGGCGCCGGGCTTGAACAGGTCGGAACTGCGGTTGTAGATCTCTGAATACTTCTTGTTCCAGAGAATGTAGCGCCCGTCGGCGTCGAGAAACACGATGCCCTGCGGCAGGATGTCGATCGCCTCGCGCAACCGCTCGTGGGATTTTCGCGCATCCGCGATCGCGGCTTCCGCCTCGGCGCGCTTGCGCACGATTTCGCCGATCTCGGGTGAAACGCGCCGGCGCTTGCCTGAAAGCTTCGGACTGGGCTTCGCCGGTCGGCCGGGAATGCGGGTCATCGCCGCATGTTTGCGTTTTTTGGCTGGCTTCGGCCGGATACTCTGCATTCGCGTACGCCCACTCGCATTCTGCGTCCCATGTTCTCCGATAAGTGTCTGAAAAAATGGTAACACTTGCCGGCTTGCGCTGGCGCGGCGATGCCGGATGGTCATGGAGGAATGCTCCGACTGCACGTTTAAGTAGCACATGCGTGCAGATCCGCGCGGCGAAAGGCATCCCAGGCGCAACAACGACGGCAGATACCGGATAAAAATCAATGCTGCCCAACGAATGTGCGAATTTTCCTGCGCGCGCACGAAATTTCGCCAATGCACAACAGGGTTATCGAACGGTTAAGCGAGCGGTTAAGAGTGTGTCAGTTCGAGATCACGATCCGGGTATTGCCCCGTTGGCGCGCGACCAATGCGAACAGCGCCGCCGCATTCGACGGATGCAGCCTGACGCAACCATGCGAGGCGGGGCCGCCGAGCCGCGCCAGGTCATAGGTGCCGTGAATGGCGAAGCCGTGATAGAAGAAGATCGCATGCGGCATCGGCGAATTGTAATACTTCCGCGAGAACCAGCGCCGCGCCATCATGGTCGGCTGGAACACGCCGCTCGGCGTGCCATAGCCGTTGCGACCGGTCGACACCGGCCAGGAGTATCGCATCGTACCGTCGACGCTCACGGCCATGCGCTGCGACGACTTGTCGATCCGGACCTCGACACCGGCGCGCGCCGGCGTCAACGCCAATCCCGCCAAGACCGCAAAGACCGCCGCGACGGCACATGCCAGCCGTGCGAGCCGTCGCTTCGACAGCCGTTTCATCATCGCGCCCTGCCATCACTTTTTTATGGCGGCCATGATGTCGTTCCCGAATGCGGGTTGTAAAGATCAGGGCGACATCCGGACGCGACCCATCGCGGGTTAATCTTAACCCGCCGCCCGCGGCTTCGCTCAAACCGGTGCAAAAATCTGTGACGACGATTGTGGCAAGAACTGTGACGAAAACTGCGACGAAAACTGTGCTTTGGCGCCCGGCGCGGCTTTTCGCCGGTTGCAGGTTTCGTGCTAGGCTTGGGCCACCAGAGTGACTCGATGAACCCTCGCCTGATCCTCACCCTCCTGTTGATGTCCGCCACCTTCACTGGCGCCACCGTGGCGCTGGCGCAGGACAAGGGCAGCGTCAACCCGAAGCCGCTGCCGCCGCTGGCCAATCCCAACGATCCCAAGCTCGGCGCCAAGGAGTTGTTCGGCCGCAAGCTGTTGCCGGCGGCGATGCCGACGCGCGTGATCGGCTTCTACGCCAAAGGCTGCATCGCGGGCGCGGAAGCGCTGCCGATCAATGGCGAGAGCTGGCAGGTGATGCGGCTGTCGCGCAATCGCTATTGGGGCCATCCCGACCTGGTCGCGCTGGTGACGCGGCTGGCGGCCAAGGCGCGCAGGGACGCCGGCTGGCCGGGAATCCTGGTCGGCGACATGTCGCAGCCGCGCGGCGGCCCGATGCTGACCGGCCACGCCAGCCATCAGGCCGGGCTGGATGCCGATATCTGGCTGACGCCGATGCCGAACCGGCGATTGTCGCGCGAGGAACGCGAGGAAACCTCCGCCGTCATGATGGTGCGCTCCGACCGGCTCGACATCGATCCCGCGGTCTGGAAATCGACCCATCTCGGCGTGATCCGCGCCGCGGCCCAGGAGCCGAGCGTGCAGCGCATCTTCGTCAACGCAGCGATCAAGAAGGCGCTGTGCCGCGAAGCCAGGGGCGACCGCAGCTGGCTGCATAAGGTGCGGCCGATGTATGGCCACGACTATCACTTCCACATCCGCATCAAGTGCCCGCCGGGCAGCGGCGAATGCGAGAGCCAGCCGGAGCCGACCGAAAGCGAGGGCTGCAGCCCCGGCGACCTCGCCTTCTGGTTCAAGGATTCCGTGCTTCATCCGAAGCCGCCGAAAGAGCCGCCGAAGCCGCGGCCGCCGATGACGCTGGCGCAATTGCCGGCCGCCTGCAAAGCGGTGCTGGCCGCGCCGGACGCCAGGCAATAACCGTCGAAATCGCGGGCCCTTTGCGCCGCCCCGGCAATGCTGTAAGCTTTCACTCAGCGATGTCCGGACGGATCGTAAATCCGCCGGATTGCCGGAACGGCGCTTCCGCCTGTCGCATTTCACCGAAACCAACGCCTGAGCTGCGCGCGCGAAAGACACGCCGCAACCACGCATGGAGCGCCCTGATGCATCGTCTTGCCGGCTATTTCGTCGCCCTCTCGATCCTGCTCGGATCGAACCACGCGCCCGCGTTTGCGCAAGACAAGAGTCTGACGGTGTTCGCCGCGGCCTCGATGAGGAACGCGCTCGACGACATCGGCGCCGCCTATGCCGCGAAGACGGGCGTCAGGATCGTCGCCAGCTACGCCGCCAGTTCGGCACTGGCGAAACAGATCGAACAGGGCGCGCCAGCCGATATTTTTGCATCCGCCGACACCGACTGGATGGACTATGCGATCGCGAAAAAGACCATCAGCGGGCCGACGCGGGTCAATCTGCTGAGCAACAGCCTCGTGCTGATCGCGCCAAAGGATTCCAAACTCGACAAGGTGGCCATCGGACCGGGCTTCGATCTCGCCAAACTCGCCGGCGACGGCAGGATCGCCACCGGCGACGTCAAGGCGGTGCCGTCAGGCAAATACGCCAGGGCGGCCCTGGAAAAGCTCGGCGCCTGGCAGGCGGCGGAGCCCAAATTCGCCATGGCGGAGAGTGTGCGCGCGGCACTGGCGCTGGTGGCGCGCGGCGAGGCGCCGCTCGGGATCGTCTACGCGACCGACGCGAAAGTCGAACCCGGCGTCAGGATCGTCGGCACCTTCCCGGCCGACTCCCACCCCGCCATCATCTATCCCGTGGCGGCGACCGCGACGGCGAAGCCGGAAGCCGCGGCCTATCTGACTTTTCTGCGCTCGTCGGCGGCCAAGACCATCTTCGAGAAATATGGTTTTGTCTTTCTCGTCAGCCCGACGACCTGAGCGTGTTCGACATCTCGCCAACAGAATGGACCGCGATCCTGCTTTCGTTGCGGGTCGCCGCGGTGGCGACGCTGGTGGCGACGCCGCTCGGCATCGCGCTGGCGTGGCTGCTGGCGCGGCGTGAGTTCTGGGGCAAGTCGGTGCTCGACGCGCTGGTGCATCTGCCGCTGGTGCTGCCGCCGGTCGTGACCGGCTATCTGCTGCTGCTGACGTTCGGCCGGCGCGGACTGGTCGGCGCATTTCTCGCCGACCATTTCGGCATCGTGTTCGCGTTTCGCTGGACCGGCGCGGCGCTGGCCTGCGGCATCATGTCGTTTCCGCTGCTGGTGCGGCCGATCCGGCTGTCGATCGAGGCGGTCGACCGCCGGCTGGAACAGGCGGCGGGCACCCTGGGCGCGCCGCCCTGGCGGGTGTTCCTCACCATCACGCTGCCGCTGGCGCTGCCGGGCGTGCTGGCGGGCATGGTGCTCGGCTTTGCCAAGGCGATCGGCGAATTCGGCGCCACCATCACCTTCGTGTCGAACATCCCCGGCGAAACCCAGACCATTTCCTCGGCGATCTATTCGCTGATCCAGACGCCCGACGGCGACACCGCCGCGCTGCGTCTGGTGGTGGTATCGGTCGTCATCGCGCTTGCCGCATTGGTCGGCTCCGAATGGTTCGCCCGGCGCGCCACCAAACGCCTGCACGGGAATTGATCATGCTGCGCGTCGACGTTTCAAAGCAGCTCGGCGAATTCTCGGTCGCGGCTTCGTTCGCCAGCGAGGGACGCGTGACAGGGCTGTTCGGCGCCTCCGGCGCCGGCAAGACCTCGCTGATCAACATGATCGCCGGCTTGCTGCGTCCCGACCGCGGCATCATCGCCGTCGATGGCGACGTGCTCGACGACACCGCGGCAGGTCTGCACGTTCCGTCGCACCGCCGCCGCATCGGCTATGTGTTCCAAGACGCGCGGCTGTTTCCGCATCTCGATATCCGGCAGAACCTCGACTACAGGCGGCGCATGAACCG
>CALROE020000154.1:0-7175 GCA_943369715.1 Bradyrhizobium ivorense | reverse complement strand
ACGAACCGATGGCGCGCAGGGTGGCGAACTCGGTCAAATGCTCTTTCGTGCTCGAATAGAGCGTCTGGGCGACAATGACGGTGCCGACGATCACGCCGAGCAATGCCCCGGCGAACAGCGCGGCGCCCGCGCCGGTGCTGAACAGCCAGAAGGTGCGGCTGCGGTCCCGAAACTCGGCCGGAGTCAGCACCTCGACATCGGAGATATTCGACAACAACTGACGGCGGACGGCGGCCTTGTCGGCGTTGGGGCTCAGGCGAACCAGAAGATAGGTAGCCTTGCCGGAGGGAACGCCGGTGTGGGCCCGCGCCCGATCGATGTCCATGAAAACGAAAGGCGTCGTGGTGAATGACCGGATGCCGCTGGTGACGACCGCGACCCGCACCAGTTGCTGGCGGATTTCGGCGGTCGCTCCCATCCCTGTGATGCCGAGCCGGTCGAAATAGGAACGGTCGACCGCGACCGCCTTCGGCGTCGACAGCGCTTCGATCTGGCCTTCCACCACGTTCCAGGGCTGCAGGCCGCCGGCCCGCAGATCCGAACCGATGACGAACACCGGAGTGGTCGCACCGCCCGGCATCCGCCAGTCGGCAAATCCGATGACCACCGGTATCGCCTCCGCCACTCCGTTGATGGAAAGCGCGCGATAGCGCTCACGCGTGTCCAGCAGCGAGGGGTCCTCGAAGCACTTGGTACCCTGCGGCATGATCCAGAGATCGGCGGATGCATGATCGATCATCGTCGTCACGGTGCGTCCGAATCCCAGATACAGACCCATCTGCACGGTGACCAGGACGATGGAGAATACGATCCCGATCACTGTCGCGATGAATCGCAGCCGGTCATGAAACAGGTTTCGGAATGCGATGGTGAAGACCAGTGGCATGTTATTGAAGCTCGATCGCTTTCCGTGTGAATTCAGCCTTCACGCGCGGCGCACTCCGCGTATGGTCGCATTCAGCCGCGAGACCGGCAGCGCGCCACCCATGGCGGCGGCGATGGTCCAACTCATGATCAGGGTGCCGCCGAACACGATCGCGGCCTTGCCGATCGCAAACATCCCGGCGCCCAGCAGCGCATATTGCAGCCAGACGGCAAACACGTAGTGGATCAGGTACATCCGGTAGGCATTCGCTGACAGGCTGTCAAACGCCCGCAGGCGCCAATGTGCAAGGCGCAGGCAGATCGCCAGCGAGCACAGGCAGCCCGCCGCGCAGGCGACGACAAAGCCCATGCCGGCCGCCAGTTTCGCGATCAGGGGAGCGTTGCTCCAGTCCGCCATCGTCACCGAGGTCGGCGCGGCCCAAAGCAGGAAACCGAAGAAGGCCACGGCGAGCCACGCCGCCCAGCGCCGCGCGAGAGCCCCATCGCAGTCGAGCAGGCCACGGTCGAGGCCATAGGCTCCGACCGCCACGCCGGCGAGAAAATAGACGAGGTAATGCAACAGCCGGCTGGGCTGAAACGAGATCGGGCCGATATTCGTCCATTCGAAAGGCGAATAGGCCAGCACCAGCGGGACATAGGCCAGCGCGGAGATCGTCACCAGGATGACAAGGAACCGAACCGGATTGCCGCCAGCGAAGGCCACCAGCCGGACGAGGGGCTGGTCCCATCCGGGAACCAGACGATACATCGCGACCGCGAGAAGGTTAAACGCCAGGAGCTGGCCCAGGAACCACTGCGGTCCGCACGGCCAGAACGGCAGCGCGAGCCAGTGCTGCCAATAGGCGTCGAGGCCGGGGTCGACGGCAGTCGTACGATAGGCGGGATAATAGGCGAGCGGCGCAAGAAAAATCACCGCAAGCGCCAGGGGCAGGCCGATCCGCAACAGGCGGTTCGACAGGAACTTCCAGCTTCCCTTGTGCGCGAGGCTTGACGGCACGAACAGGCCCGAGAGGAAGAACATCAGGGACATCAGGCTGACGTCCTGCCAGGCGCAGAACAGGTCGAAACCGAACCATCGCTGATTGTCGACGATCGGAAAGGCCAGCCATCGATAAGGCGCGCTGTCGAACGGATACGCGGTGGCGGGCAGGGAGGCGAGATAAGGGAGGACGGAGTGGAACGCCAGCACGACGATGATGACGACAGCCCGAAGATTGACGAGAGCAACGCTTGATCTGCTCATGGTCGCGCGGTCCCTGCGTCAATCCAGAAAGATGCTCCCTCCTGGGACTATCGTTGCCATTGGAACGTATGATCCATGATAGCGCATGATCCGTCTTGATTTAGCGCAACAAGAGCGGACTTGGCCCTTCGTGCCCGCAGCAACGCGCGGGGCCGGCCGCCCCGGTTGCTGGGCACTGCCAAATCACCAGCACAACGGCGGCGGCGGGATGTGACGATCAAAGGTGCTCTTCGAAGTCCTCGAATGACTTGCCGAACTGCGTCAGCGCCTCCTCCAGATAGTCCGCCAGCATGGGCGTCCCGATCAGGTAGGATGCCGTACGGTTGTTGTGGGCACGCGAGGCCTCGGCGTGCAGATCGCGCCAGCTGTCGAGATCGCCGTCACCGCGGCCGAGCCACATCAGGGTCACGAGATCGACCTGTTCGTCGACGTTGAGGCCGCGAATGAAGCCGGACAGTTCGGAGCGATCGGTACTGCTGCTGTGATCCTCAGGCATGTCGTCGCCCGCATCGGCGGTCAGATTCGACGGGTCCGCGTTGCCATCGGACTGGCGTGACTTTGCGATGATGAAGAACACCTTCTCCGGCGAGATCGACAGGTTCGGAAGTTTTCGCATCGCAGGTGGCTCCAGATGGCAGGCGTGGTATTCAGCTAAACGGCATCCTGCAACGAGCGCCTTGCGCGAAATCAAATCAACGAGGTCGGGGCGCCGGTCGTTTCAGTCGCCCGCTGATCCCGTCCGCGCCCGCTGCAGGGGTCGCTTACCGGCGCCGCTACTGCCTGTAGCGGCAGTATTCTTCGCCATTGTCGTACTCGACGCAGATTTTTACGCGACGCCGGGGCCGGTCTGCGTCGGCATATCCCCGGTAGGACCTGTCCCGGTCGGCATCGTCCCCGTCGCGCTCGCCGCGCTCTTGATATCGTCCACGATCCTTGTCGCGATCGTAGCCCATGCGGTCGCCGTCGCTGCGACGCATCATGCCGCTGTGGCCGGTCTCGCGGTCATCGCGGCCCATGCGATCGCCGTCGCCGCGACGCATCATGCCGCCCTGGCACATCTCGCGATCACCGCGGCCCATGCGGTCGCCGTCGCTGCGGCGCATCTTCCAGTCCGGACCCATCTCGCGGTTGTCCGACCTCTGTTGCTCGCGGCCGGCTTTTTGATCCGGCGGTGGCGGGGCGTTCTGATCGGTCTGGGCGGGAGCTCCGGCTTGTGGCGCTGCGGCCGGCGCTTTTCCCGGTTCCTGGGCGAATGAGCAGAGGCTTGACGAGGCGAGCAACATCGCGGCGAGAACGAACACGCGCATGGGGATTTCCTCCATTGGGGTGACCGCTAACGAACTGGCCGTCAGTTGGTTGCGCGCCCCGGATCAGAATCGTACCGCGCGCCACGTCCGGTTGTGAGGAAGACTAGAACCGTGCACGCAAGCCAAGCGGCAGCCACGCCCGCCACGCCGCGGTCTTCAACGGGTCTTCTGAATTCCCGACCGTCTTCATGGTGTGCGGGGCATTCGGGCACCCCTCGCACCCTGGAAATTCAAACACGCAGAACTCGCGGCCGTGAGGCTCGTCCGTCGTCATGTCGAAACGGCACTTAAACGGGGCCGGGCACGCTCCGGTGGTCTGAATTTGGGACATGATGGTTCCCATGATCAGGCGGGAGCGCGGGGCTCTCAGTCACCGGTGATTGCCAAGGTCCAGACGGCGATGGAACCGAATCTGTCATGTTCGGAATCCGGATTGTGATCAATTTTGCTCACCCCGCCGATTAATTTGACGCACCCGGGCCATCACCCACTTGTGCTGACCTGGTGAAAAACCAGCTTCGTCAGCCGGTTGCGTGGCGCCCGGTGCGTACTACAAGATTCCCTGGACCAGGAGGGAACCGACCATGCAATCCGTCGTCATCACCGGGGCATCCACCGGCATCGGCTGGGCCACGTCAAGACTGCTGCTCGACCGCGGCTTTCGCGTGTTTGGCAGCGTGCGCAAACAGGCCGACGCCGAGCGTCTCGCCAGCGAGTTCGGCGCGAATTTCACGCCGCTGTCGTTCGACGTCACCGACGAGGCCGGGGTGCTGGCCGCCGCGCGGGAAGTCCGCGCCGCGCTCGGCGGGGCCACGCTCGCCGGCCTCGTCAACAACGCCGGCATTGCGGTCGCGGGGCCGGTGCTGGAACTCGCGGCAGACGAATTCCGCCGCCAGATGGAAGTCAACGTCATCGGGCCGGTGATCGTCACCCAGGCGTTCGGCCCGCTGCTCGGATCCGATCCGTCGCTGACGGGGCCGAAGGGGCGGATCGTGATGATCAGCTCGGTCTCCGGCAAGGTCGGCGCGCCGCTGACGGCGCCCTATGTGGCGTCGAAGCACGCGATCGAGGGGTTGTCGGAAAGCCTGCGCCGCGAACTGATGCTGTTCGGCATCGACGTCATCATCGTCGCCCCCGGTCCGGTGAAGACGCCGATCTGGAGCAAGGCCGAGGAGGTCGATATTTCGATCTACCGGAGCTCGCCGTTCTTCCCGGCCCTGCAACGCATCCGCAAATTCATGCTGGCGCTCGGCGAGAATGGACTTCCGCCGGAGAAAGTCGCCGAGGCGATCGCCGAGGGCCTGACCTCGGCCCGCCCCAAGGTGCGCTACCAGATCACGCCGGATCCGGTGCAGCAGCTGATCGGGTCGGTGCTGCCGAAGCGCATGATCGACAGGATCATCGCCAAACGTCTCGGTCTGATGCCGAAGGCGTGAGGCAAGGTATGAGCCGCTAGCCCGCCCGCACCGTGCGCGGCGTCCGCGCCGATGTCATCGCGATCAGCCGCAGCGCGAACACCGCGACCAGCGGGATCAGGAACAGCGCGTACAGCGGCATGTCGGGAATCCGCTTGCCGAACGACACGGTGAACTGAAACAGCAGATAATAGCCGCAGGTGAGATGCAGGATGCGAAAGGCGCGCGGGCCGATCGCCGTCGCGGTGCGGTCGAACGAGGTCGCAGCCATCGCGATGATGAAGGCATAGCCGATGCCGCCGAAGATATAGGAGGCGGCGTTGGTCGCGGCCGCGTAGCCGGCCGGATCCATCAGGGCAAAACAGGCGATAGCGACGGCGTGGATGCCGTGCGACGCCGCAAAGGTCACGCCGAGATAGCGCCGGTTGCGGCGCTGCCACCGCGTCCAGGTATTGGGCCACAGCCGCGCCAGCGCCGCGGCGCTGAAGGCGAGGCAGAACAACAGCAGCGAGGTCCGGGCGGTGAAGCGGATCACCATGCGCACGCCGTCGACCTCGAAACCCCGCACGCCGGCGATCCAGACACTCAGGGCCACGAGTACCAGTGCCAGCACGGCGAACAGCCGCCAGCCGTCGAACCAGTTTTGGCGGTGGGATGGCATCATGGCTTGCTCCCGACAATAATGTAATCACTGGTTACATTTTGTTCGAGTCAGCCGTCAATCTGTGTATGCAGTGCTTACATTCACGATCGGGTGATGCTAGATCTTGATGGAATCGGGCTGGGGCACGACTAGGCATTCTGTACATGGGGTTGTTTTCAAGATGTTTGCTTAGGCCATAGCAATGCCCGTCACAGCCACGCCAAAACGCCAGCCAGCCAAAAATCCGGCAGCGCCGCCGAAGCCCTACCACCACGGCGATCTCAGGCGCGTGCTGATCGAGGCCGCGCTGCAGCTGGCCGGCGAGGGTGGCGCGGAAGCGGTCAGCGTGCGCGAGGCGGCGCGCCGCGCCGGGGTGTCGCCGGGGGCGCCGTTCCGGCATTTCCCGAGCCGCGACGCCCTGATGACGGCGGTGGCCGGCGAAGCGCAGCAGCGCTTCCGGGCCGAGATATCGGCCGCGCTGGCGGACGTGCCGGACAACGATCCGCTGGCGCGGTTTCGCGCGCTGGGGCTGGCCTATCTGCGCTGGGCGATGCGCAACCCGGCCCATTTCGAGATCATCTCGAGCGGCCGCTATTTTGTCCATGACAAGGCGACCGACCTGTCACGGGACAATGCCGAGTTGATCGGGATGGTCGAGCGCACGCTGGCCGATGCGTTCGCGCAGGGTCAATTGCGCAGCGGCGACCTGAAGCGGGTCCAGCTCGCCGGCCGCGCCTTGGTCTACGGCTTTGCCCGCATGAACATCGACGGGCACTTTCCGCGCTGGGGCATCGCGCCGGAGGAGGCGGTGCCGACCGCCGAAGCGATCCTCGATCTCTTCATCGAGGGGATCGCCAACCGCCCCCGGCCGTCCTGACCCGCCCGAGATGCTCCATGTGCAAGATTACCCGGTCACGCCGGCGGCAAATTCATTGCGCGTTCATGACGTTTCCCCTACATTTTTATGACACGTCGCAGGCTCCGGCTGCGCCGTGTGTCTCCTGGTCATCGCCAGCCAAGGCTCAAAGGCAGTGCCGGGTATAGTTGCGTCCCGTTCATGGCGCCCGCGCCAAATCCAGGTCCCGTCGCCACCGCCGCCGCCGCCGGCCTTGCCTCGGTAGGGTTCTGGCGGCTGCTTGCCGTCGCGGCCCCCCATCTGGCGGCGATCGGCCTGATGCTGCAGACCGAAAACGACTTCGGGGCGCGGTTCGGTTTTCTGCTGTCCTGGGGGCTGCTGAACTGCTTCTGGATCGCGCTGTTGCGGCGTCCGGCGCTTTCGGGCGCGCTGTCGCTGACCCTGGTGGTGGTGCTGATCCTGCTGTCGCAGCTCAAGCACGGCATCGTGCAGATGACCGCGAATTTCATCGACGTGATGGTGATCGACCGCGACAGCGCGGCATTCCTGTTTACGATCTTTCCCAATCTGCGCTGGTCCGTGATCGGCGCGGCTGCCGTCATCCTTCCCTTGATGTACGCGCTGTGGTGGCTGGACCCGTTCCGGATTCGCCGGCTGCCGGCGCTGGCCTGCAAGCTGGCCTGCCTGGCCGCGCTGGTGGGATATTCCTACGCCTGGCCCGAGCAGCCCTGGCGCAGCTATTACGACGACGGCTATTTGTCGAAATTCTCCCGCTCCGGCGTCACCGCGGTGTCGGATTTCTTCAATTACGGCTTCATGGAATCCG
>CALROE020000153.1:0-7186 GCA_943369715.1 Bradyrhizobium ivorense | reverse complement strand
CCGCCGTCATCGCCCGGTTGGCGCGGACGTCATCGAGCCCGCGCAGCACCAGCGTGCGTTCGCTTTCGGGCCGCGGCATCACCTTCATGGTCACTTCCGTCATGACCGCGAGCGTGCCCCATGAGCCCGCCAGCAATTTGCAGAGGTCGTAGCCGGTGACGTTCTTCACCACCTTGCCGCCGGCCTTGAAACTGTCGCCGAAACCCGACACCGCGTGCGCGCCCAGCAGATGGTCGCGGGCGCCGCCCGCCCGGATGCGGCGCGGACCGGCGAGGCCGGCGCCGATCATGCCGCCGACGGTTCCGATATCGGGCGTGCCCAGCAGCGCCGAAGTATTGACCGGCTCGAACGCAAATTGCTGATTTTTGGAATCGATCAGGCTGAGCACGTCGGACAGCGGGGCGCCCGCCTGCACGGTGATGATCAGCTCGTTCGGCTCATAGGCCACGACCGCGTTCAGCGCCGAAAGATCGAGCAGCGCATTGGTCGCCATCGGCTGGCCGATCAGCCGCTTGGAGCCATGGCCGATGATTTCCAGCGGCTGCTCGCTGGCAATCGCCGCGCGCACCGCGTCCTCGACGTCCTTGGCGTCACGTATTTTCAAGGTGTCCACGCGCGCCTGCTCAAAACCGGGGAATATCAGGAAACGCCAGCTTGCCGCCGTGCACGTGCATGCGGCCGAGCTCGGCGCAGCGATGCAGGGTCGGAAACACCTTGCCGGGATTGAGCAGGCCCTGCGCGTCGAAGGCGCATTTCAACCGCTGCTGCTGGTTGAGATCGATCTCGGAGAACATTTCCGGCATCAAATCGCGCTTCTCGACGCCGACGCCGTGCTCACCGGTCAGCACGCCGCCGAGTTCGACACAGACCCTCAGGATGTCGGCGCCGAACGCCTCGGCCTTGTCCATCTCGCCGGGCTGGTTGGCGTCGTACAGGATCAGGGGATGCAGGTTGCCGTCGCCGGCATGAAACACGTTGGCGACGCGCAGGCCGTATTTCTCGGAGAGATCGCGAATCCGCGCCAGCGCCTTGGGCAGCGCACCGCGCGGAATGGTGCCGTCCATGCAGAGATAGTCTGGCGAAATCCGTCCCACCGCCGGAAACGCCGCCTTGCGGCCGGCCCAGAACAAATTGCGCTCGACTTCAGAAGTGGAAATCTGAAGCGTGGTCGAGCCGCAGCCTTGCGCGATGGCCTCGACCCGGCTGATCAGCTCATCGACCTCGACACCGGGACCGTCGAGCTCGATGATCAGCAGCGCCTCGACATCGAGCGGATAGCCGGCATGGACGAAGGCTTCGGCGGCGTGGATCGCCGGTCTGTCCATCATTTCCATGCCGCCCGGAATGATGCCGGCGCCGATGATCCGCGCCACACATTCGCCGGCCGCCTCGACCTCGGCGAAACCGACCATCAGGGCGCGGGCGGTTTCAGGCTTCTGCAGGATCCGCACCGTGACCTCGGTAATGACACCGAGCAGGCCTTCCGACCCCGTGATGATGCCCATCAGGTCATAGCCCGAGGTTTCCGCGGACTTGCCGCCGACCCGGATGATTTCGCCCGTGATCAGCACGATCTCGCAGCCCAGCACGTTGTTGGTGGTCATGCCGTATTTCAGGCAATGCACGCCGCCGGAATTTTCCGCGACATTGCCGCCGATCGAGCAGGCGATCTGCGACGACGGGTCGGGCGCATAATAGAATCCGGCATGCGCGACCGCCTGGCTGATGGCGAGGTTGGTGACCCCCGGCTCCGTCACGACAGCGCGGTTGTCGAAATCGATCTCGCGGATGCGCTTGAACTTGCCGAGGCCCAGCAAGACGCCATCGGCCAGCGGCAGCGCGCCGCCGGACAGCGAGGTGCCGGAACCGCGCGGCACCACCTTGATGCCCTGTTCGAAGCAGTATTTCAGGACCTGCGAAACCTGCTCGGTAGTGTCCGGCAGCACCACCACCATCGGCGGCTGGCGATAGGCCATCAGCCCGTCGGACTCGTAAGGCATCATTTCGGCCGCGCTGTCGATCACGCCCTCGCCCGGCACGATCATGCGCAGTGCCGCCACGATCTCGTCGCGGCGCGCCAGCACCGCCTGATCGGAAGCCGGCATCATGATGGTCATCGGTTACGTCTCCCGCGCCAGCTGGAGCAGCGGCACCTTCGCGTTCGTCGATTTGTCATTGGGAATCAAGCACGTCTGGACCGGTTTGGGTAGATCTCGAAAGGATAACAAGGGCTAAGCCGGCCGCAAAGACCAGCCAGCCCGGCGGAATTCGCCAACAACGGAAGCGCAAATGGCGGCGGTGGCCGGTCGCCGATGCAGGCCTTTTCTACTCTAACCTCGGGCGTTCCGGATCGTCGAATACCATCCGCCGTCCGGGCGTTCCGCTCCGCGGAATGCAAACGCCGCAACCAGCGAAATTTTGCCGCTGCCGGTAAGAATTCTGTACGAACCCAATCCTTTACCGGGCATAATCGGCCATCTTAAAGGGAGATCAAGAAATGCGTGAAGCGGTTATTGTTTCTTATGCGCGAACCGGGCTGGCGAAGTCCGGGCGCGGCGGGTTCAACATCACTCCGCCGATGTCGATGGCGGCCCACGCCATCAAGCACGCCGTGGAGCGCGCCGGCATCGACAAGGATTACGTCGAGGACAGCTATCTCGGCAATTGCGCCCATGGTGCGCCCAATATCGGCCGCCAGGCCGCATTGCTCGCGGGCCTGCCGAAGTCGACCGCCGGCGTCTCGGTCAACCGCTTCTGCTCGTCGGGACTGCAGACCATCGCGATGGCCGCCAACTCGATCCGCTCGGACGGCTCCGATTGCATCGTGGCCGGCGGCGTCGAAAGCATCTCGATCCCCGGTGGTCCCCTGCCGAAGGAAGCGGTCGATCCGGATCTGCTCAAGGTGGCGCCCGCCATCTTCATGGCGATGATCGACACTGCCGATATCGTCGCGGAGCGTTACAAGCTGAGCCGCGAATACCAGGATGAGTACTCGCTGGAATCGCAGCGCCGCATGGCCGCCGCCCAGCAGGCCAACAAGTTCAAGGACGAAATCGTCCCGATGAAGACCAAAATGAAGGTGGTCGACAAGGCCACCAAGGCCGAGAGCATCGTCGACTACACGGTCGATCGCGACGAGTGCAACCGGCCCGAGACCACGATGGAGGGCCTCGCCAAGCTCGAGCCCGTGAGGGGTCCCGGCAAATACATCACCGCCGGCAACGCCAGCCAGCTGTCGGACGGCGCCGCTGCCGTCGTGCTGATGGAAGCCAAGGACGCGGAAAAGCGCGGCCTGCAGCCGCTCGGTCGCTTCGTCGCCTGGACGGCAGCAGGCTGCGAGCCCGACGAGATGGGCATTGGCCCGGTGTTCGCAGTGCCGAGGCTGCTGAAGCGCCACGGGCTCAAGATCGAGGATATCGACATCTGGGAGCTCAACGAAGCCTTCGCCAGCCAGTGCCTGTATTCCCGCGACAAGCTCGGCATCGACCCCGACAAGTACAACGTCAATGGCGGCTCGATCGCGATCGGCCATCCCTTCGGCATGACCGGCGCGCGGTGTACCGGCCACCTGCTGCAGGAGGGACGACGGCGCAAGGCGAAGTGGGGCGTCGTGACCATGTGCATCGGCGGTGGCCAGGGCGGCGCCGGCCTGTTCGAAATCTACAGCTGAGCTTTGCCTCGGTCCGGCATCAGCCGGCACAAGACCAGCAGCGCGACGGGTGACCGCCGCGCTGCTTTTTTTCATGACGACCGTGGAGGCCGCACCTTACCTGGCGGCCGCTTTGGTCGGCGCGATCCTGGCTATCATTGCCTCGATCTCGGCGACAACCAGTTCGGGTGCAGCATGCTGCACCATGTGGCCGACATCCGGCAGCACGATTAATTTCGCATTCGCCACAATGGCGGCGAACGGCCGGGAATGGATGCTGGTCGATACGGTCTTGTCGGCACCGTCTCCCGAAATCACCACGACCGGCGCGCCGATCTCGGCGTAGCGCGGCGCCTGCTCCCTGACCGCTTCCTTCAGGGCGACCAGATCATGCGCATTGGCGATGAATTCGCGCGGCCGCAGCAGCAATGGCGTCGCCGAGTTCTGGATGAATCCATCCGGCATCATTTGCGGCAGGAAAACACTGCGGGCGCCGGCCTCGGCCAGCAAGATGCCGAGTGGCAGCGTGATCGTGTGGGCGAGCAGCGGACCGATCACCGGGGTAGAGATGATCCTGTTGTATTGTCCGACGCCGCCCGGCCATGGATAGGCCACCGGCGCCAGCATCACCAGACCGGCGACACGCTGCGGATAATCCAGCGCCATCCGCGCGCCGAGCGCGCCGGCCCACGAGTGGACCACGAAAACGGCGCTGACGACGCCGAGCTTGCCGAGCGCCTCCTCGATCATTCGCCCCTGGATATCAGGCGTCGAATCCCCGGTACGCACGCGCGCGCTCCAGCCGTGGCCGGGCCGATCGATCAGGATTACCCGATGATTTTCGGCAAGCCTTCCGCCAAGCGGCTGCCGCATGCTTTCGAGATTGGAACTGGCGCCGTGGATCATCACGATCGCGGGGCCTGTGGCATCGCGCGGCCCGATATCGACGACGTGGAGAGCGCCACCCGCTACTTCGATGATCTTGCCTTGCGCGGGATAGGTGCGCTCCAGCAGGAAGACGCCAGCCTGCGTGATCAGCGCCAGGATCGCCAGCGCGGCCACGACGCCTGTCAGTATCATTGAGAATATCCGGATGATCTTGTGCACCAACGAGCTACGATTTTACGGCATCCGGGTTTCAAGGCCAGCCCGAATCCGTCAAACGCTGAAGCCCACACGCCCCAGTCCGGGAAATTTCACGGCCGGCCGCCGCAGATCGATGCCGAACACCGCGCCGAAAAAATTGACCTCGATGCCTTCGATCCAGCCGATCGCCAGCCCCAGATAGCCGCCCAGTGTGAGGCGAACGCCGGTCCCGGAAGCGGTCGGTCCGAACATGTCGCCATTATAGGGAAAGTCCTTGCCGATGGCGGTCGGCGGCAACGTGGCCTGCAGCTCCGGCACCGCCGCCATCACGGCGGTGACAAATGTATTCGAGTTCGGTCCCGGCCAGGCGCGATAGTCGCCGTAGGATCGCAGTTCATAGCCTTCGACCGCGGCGCGGATTTTCGGGATCATGCGCTCCGCGGTTTCGCTGTCCGCCGCGGCGATGGTCTCCGGCGTGCCGCCGAACCAGCGTCCATCGGCGGCAAATCCGTTGACGCGGATCGGCTCGCCCCAGGCCGTGTAATCGTAACGGGTGTAGCGCGATGCCCCGCGCTCCTTGACGACGATCCAGCTGTGGACCGCGAAGATTCCGCGCCAGCGAACCGTGCGCGCGGCAAAGACGCGAACCACGGCCTCGGAGTGTTCTCGCGGCGAAGGCAACAGGCCGGCGCTGGAGCGATCGGCGATCTGCCAATCGACGGAGCGGTCGCCGAGCAGGTATTTCGTCGCCGAAATCGTGATCGGGGCGAACAGCAGGACCAGAAAGATAATCACAGATTTTCTCAAGTTGCGGAACTTTGGCGGGGCAAATTCATGCAGGCGTCACATGCCGCTTCATATAGTCCTGCCGGGCGCTTTCGCTACGCGGCGTTCAAATGGAGGGTATTCAATGACTTCCGAGGCCAGCGAAGCCGCCATCGACCGTATCGTGGCGACCTGCAATGGCGACATCCGCGGCGCGCTGAAGGCGCTGCTGCTGGTCAATGAACAGCTGGAAGCCGAGCTGGCACAGGCCTATGCGGCGGCGATCCACGGCGAATTGACGCCGCGCGGCAGCAACGTCCTGCACTGACCGAAGGTCAATCGTCGGTCAGACTGCGATTGGGGCATTGGCTGATGGTGGAACGCGCCAGCTTGGCATCTTCGAGGGATTTGTAGGGACCGGTTCCGAACCAGAATGGGCCGTCGTTACTGTTCGGATAAATCACCGGATTGCTGGTCACGATCTCGCATTTATTGGTCACGCGACTGCCGACCACCCAGTACTGTCCATCGGCCAGGCAGGCCGTTCCCGGACCGAACGTCATCGCGGCAGCCAGTATCCACGCTCTCATGGTCTCGCTCCTACACGCATTTCAGCGGGCAAGTTCGCGGTAGCCAAAAACGTTCCCACCGACAAGGATGGCCTGATATCGTGATTAATGCGCACGCGACCGGATCGATAAAAAAAGCGATCAGATGTCGCGACCTTCGACTTTTTCAGTCAGGGTCTTGACCAGCTCCGGCACCTTTTCCAGATGCGGATTGACCGCGAGCGCCTTGCGGAAGGCGTCGAGCGCGCGCTTCTCGTCGCCGAGATCCTGCATGATCATGCCGAGCCCGGCCAGCGCGCCGAAATGCCGGGGCTCCCGCACCAGCACCTGCTCGATATCCTGCATCGAGCGGGTGTAGTCGTTCTTGAGGTAATACAGCGTCGCGCGCCGGTTCCAGCCCTCGACATAATCGGGACGCAGCTTGACCACGGCATCGAGCAGCTTGATCGCCACGTCCGTCTGCTTGGCGTCCATCGCGGCCTTGGCGCGCACCATCAGGAGTGCCGCGGTATCGCTCGGCGTCTGCATCCACACCGCCCAGATCCGGGCCTCGACATGCTTGGCGCTGGCCTCATCGGGCGCCGCCTTCAGCGCGCCGAACAGAAAATCCAGTCCGCGCGTCTTGTCGGCGCCGACCTTGGGCAGCTTGGCTGGCGCCTCCGGCAGCTTCTTCTGGCTTCGCGGCGGCGCTGACCTCGGATCCTGCCTGGGATCCTGCGCAGATGCTGGAACCGCCCACGCGGCTATCGCTGCCGTGAGCAGGATCGCGAGGTGGCGGCGAGGGCCAGGGAATCTGATTGCCATGGTCAAAGTCTAGACGCAGCAAAACGCGCTTGCAAAGCAGCAAGTCGTCAAAGACCCGTGATGACCTGAGTTTTAGCGAAGGCCGAAAGCCGCAATCGGGCTCGACTCAGCCCCAAATCAACCGTGATCAGCCCTGGCGCGCCTTGAAACGGCGCTGAACCTTGTTGATCACGTAAACCCGGCCCTTACGGCGGACCAGGCGGTTGTTGCGGTGGCGTCCACGCAGCGATTTCAGCGAGTTACGGACCTTCATGGGACAATCCTGATGCTTTGAAAGGCCGTGTTTCGACAGGCCGAAAGTGGCAAAATGAGA
>CALROE020000152.1:0-7196 GCA_943369715.1 Bradyrhizobium ivorense | reverse complement strand
AGCCTGCGCGACGAGAAGGACGCGGTGGCGGAAGCCGAAGCGCTGGCAAAAAAGGATCCTGCGCAGCTGCCGCTCTACGGCATCCCGATAGCGGTGAAGGACAATATCGACGCCGCTGGTCTCGCCACCACCGCCGCCTGCCCCGCCTTCTCCTACATGCCCGCGCGTGACTCGACGGCGGTCGCAAGGCTGCGCGCGGCCGGCGCCATCGTGATCGGCAAGACCAACCTCGACCAGTTCGCCACGGGTCTCGTCGGCGTGCGCTCGCCCTACGGCATCCCCGGCAACCCGATGCGCGGCGATCTCATTCCGGGCGGATCGAGTTCGGGCTCGGCCGTGGCGGTGTCGGCCGGACTGGTGCCGCTGGCGCTCGGCACCGACACCGCGGGAAGCGGCCGGGTGCCCGCGATGCTCAACAATATCGTCGGGCTGAAGCCTAGCCTCGGGCTGATCTCGACCTCAGGCGTGGTGCCGGCCTGCCGGACGCTGGACTGCGTCTCGGTCTTCACGCTCAACGTCGACGATGCCATGACGGCGCTGGCCGCGATGGCCGCACCCGACGCAGCCGATCCCTATTCGCGCAAGCGGCCGCTGGCGCAGATGACCGGGTTTCCGGCAAAGCTCCGGCTCGGCGTGCCGCGCGACGGCCAGCTGATTTTCTTCGGCGACAAGGTTTCCGAGCAAGCCTATGGCGAGGCGCTGGAACGCTGGACCGCGCTCGGCGCCACCCTGGTCGAGTTCGACCTCGAGCCGTTCTATGAAACCGCGCGGCTGCTTTATGAAGGACCGTGGGTTGCCGAACGTTACCTGGTCATTCGCGATCTGCTGGCCTCCTCGCCGGAGGCGATCCATCCGGTGACGCGCGAAATCACCATCGCCGGCGCGCGGCTTTCTGCCGCCGACACGTTTGCCGCGCTGTACCGGTTGCAGGCATTGCGCAAGGTCGCCGACCGCGCCCTTGAAAATATCGACGCGCTGGTGCTGCCGACCGCGCCGACCGCCTATTCGACCGCGCAGGTGCTGGCCAACCCGGTCGAGCTCAATTCCCGGC
This sequence comes from Bradyrhizobium ivorense, assembly GCA_943369715.1. Classification (GTDB taxonomy): domain Bacteria; phylum Pseudomonadota; class Alphaproteobacteria; order Rhizobiales; family Xanthobacteraceae; genus Bradyrhizobium; species Bradyrhizobium ivorense_A. Next base: position 6,145 of record CALROE020000152.1, on the reverse strand, counting down.
TCGGCACCTACACCAACTTCGTCAATTTGCTCGACCTTTGCGGGCTGGCGCTGCCGGCGGCGATCCGGCCCGACGACATTCCGTTCGGCATCACGCTGCTGGCGCCTGCCGGGCAGGACGCGCAACTGGCCTCGATCGGCCGCATCTTCCACGCCGACACCGGCCTTGCAATGGGCGCGCGAAGCCTGCCCCAGCCGCCACTCGCAGCATTGCCCGCCAAGCTCGCCGGCGACGAAATCGCCATCGCGGTAGTCGGCGCGCATCTGTCGGGCATGGCGCTGAACGGCGAATTGAAGGCGTTGGGCGGGCGCCTGCTCGAGGCCGCCTCGACCGCGCCGGACTACAAGCTCTATGCGCTCTCCACCACGCCGCCAAAGCCGGGCATGCTGCGGGTCGCGGCGGGAACGGGAACGCCGATCGCCATCGAACTCTGGGCCCTGTCCGCCGAAAATTTCGGCAAATTCGTCGCCGCGATCCCGCCGCCGCTCTCGATCGGCACCGTCCGCCTCGACGATGGCCGCGGCATCAAGGGATTCCTGGTCGAGGCTGTCGATGTCGGCGCGGCGCGGGACATTTCCTCGTTCGGCGGCTGGCGCGCGTTCATGGCGCAGAAGGTGGCGGTCTAACTGCCTCATGGTGAGGAGCGCGTCTTCGCGCGTCTCGAACCATCTGGCACGTTCTCAAACTCATCCTTCGAGACGCGCGCGAAGAGCGCGCTCCTCAGAGCCTGACCGAAAATGCGTCCAGCATTTTCAGGTGCCTCTAACAGCTTGAGACTGACTCCCTTTTTCGTCATGGCCGGGGCCGTCCCGGCCATCCACGTCTTTCTTGCTCAAGTGAAGCCAAGACGTGGATGCCCGGGACAAGCCCGGGCATGACGAGCCTCGCCAAGAAGCCCTGTTTCATTGGCGGCTTTTTGAGTCAGACTCTCAGGATGAGGTTCCACTTGTTGAAACACGACAACCTCATGCCCGGATGAGCGCTTCGCGCTCACTCTGGAGGAGCGTGCGGCGCGAGCGTCTCGAAGCATGGGCAGCAAGCGACCTAACCGACCTCATATTGCCGGTATTTGGCGCGCACTCGAGCCATCTGGTTGCACCATTTCGGTCGGTTGACGGCTTGCGCTTTGAAACAATTTCAACGAGCATTTTTTCATATCACCCTTGCAACGAGCCACCATCTTGGTCAGGATGGCTGGCCTTGACGAGGAGGTAGCGATGCGCCCGAACCTGCTTCTTGGTGCTGTCTTGCTGGCCGCGACCGGAGCCATTCCAGCGCCCGCCATAGCTCAAGGCCCTCCCGAGATCGTCAACCCCTCCGTGCTGCAGCCGCGTGCGCCGGCCGGGCGATTGCAGACGATGATGAACGTGGCGCCCAGAGCCGCCGCGCCCGCCCCCGAGCTGCGCGACATCGTCTACGACCTGATCGTCAAATACACGGAGTCGCAGCTGTGGAATCCGACCACGAACCGCCAGGACAAGGTCAAGCTGCGCAGCTATCAGGGCAGAGGCGTCAATCCGGACGCGCCCTTCGTCGGCCCCCAGATCGAGGTCTATCCCGGGCAGACCGTGCGCATGACCCTGCACAACGAACTGCCGGCCGATTCGACCTGCCCGGTCCGGGGCGGCAGCGCCAACGTTCCGCATTGCTTCAACGGCACCAACCTGCATACCCACGGGCTCTGGATCAATCCGAGCGGCAACAGCGACAACGTGCTGATATCGGTCAATCCGGGCATCCAGTTCCAGTATGAGTACAACATCCCGCCGGATCATCCGGCGGGAACCTTCTGGTATCACTCGCACCGGCACGGCTCGACCGCGCTGCAGGTATCGAGCGGCATGGCGGGCGCGCTGGTCGTGCGCGGCACGCGCCCGCCGACGCCGTCGGCGAATGGCGACATCGACACCCTGCTGCGGCCGATCAGCGGCCAGGCCTTTCCCGAGCGCATGCTGGTGTTCCAGCAGATTCAATATGCCTGCCGCAACCCGGATGGCAGCATCAAGCGCAACCCGGACAATACCTACAAGTGCGATCCGGGCGATATCGGCGGCGTTGAAGACTATGACCAGTTCGGCCCGGGCACCTGGCCCACCTCGGGCCGTTTCACCAGTATCAATGGCGCGGTGCTCGGACGTCTGCAGGGAGCCGAGGCCGGCAAGGTCGAGCGCTGGCGCATGGTCCACGGCGGCGTGCGCGACAGCATTGCGCTGCAGTTCCGCAAGCGCGCGCCCGCCGCAGCAGAGCCTGCCGGACTGCGCACCGCCGCAGCGCAAGCCTTTGTCGATACCAACTGCACGGGAGCGCCGGTGCCATATCATCTGGTTGCCGCCGACGGCCTGACCATGGCGGCGGCCACGCGAACACAGGTCGCGGTCCTCCAGCCCGGCTATCGCTGGGATGCGCTGGTGGTGTTTCCGGAGCCGGGCGACTACTGCGTCCTCGACAATGCCTCGACAGCGGGCGGCAACATCAACCAGAACCTGCGGCCGACGCAGCTGCTCGGCACCGTTCGTGTCGGCGGCTCCGCGGTAACCGGCGATCTCACGGATTATCTCAAGACCCAGCTTCTGGCCGCCGCCGCGGCGAACATGCCGCCAGATGTCCGCACCAAGGTGACGGCGGAAATTTCCGACGGCCTGAAGCTCGGCAGTTTCATCCCGCACCCTGATATCAATGAGTTCACGGGAACGCAGACCCTCACCTTCAACATCGACGTCTCGCAGATCAACGAGGTGTTCTTCGAGATCGATGGCCAGCCCTACGACGGCACCCGGATCGACCGCACCTTGAAGCTGGGCGGCGTCGATGAGTGGACGCTGAAATCGAATCTCGCAAGCCACCCCTTCCATATCCACGTCAACCCGTTCCAGGTCGTCAAGATCATCGCCCCTGACGGCAGCACCGATGTCAGCGCCCCGGGGGCGGTGGATAATTTTGCAAGGGATGCGAACGGCAACCCGGTGATCGATCCGCAATATCCCGGCCTCAAGGGCGTGTGGAAGGACACCCTGCTCGTGAAGAATTTCGCGCAGGGGCCACGGGGCCAATACACCGTCGTCATCCGCACGCGCTACGAGCGTTACATTGGCGACTTCGTGCTCCACTGCCACATTCTCGATCACGAAGATCAGGGCATGATGCAAAACATCCGGATTGCCATTCCCGACGGACGCGGCGGCGTTGCCGCCTCCCATCACTGATCCAAACAGGACGCATCAGATGGCAGGCCCGTCCACATTCCCCCGGACCCAGCGGATCGGCATCTTCGTCTACGATCGATTCGAGCCGATCGACGTCTGGGGCTTTCTGGAGGCCTTTTCGATCGCACGCTTTCTCGGCACCGGCTACTCGTCGCCGCCGCCCTATCCGTTCGAAATCGTGTTGATCGGCAGGACCATGGCGAATGTCAAAAGCATCAACGGCCCCTCGGTGGCGCCGGACTGGGACTTCGACCGGGCGCGGCAGGAGCCGCTCGATCTGCTGATGGTGCCCGGCGGTGGCGGCATCTGGCCGCTGCTTGACGACAGGGCGGATCCGACCGGGGTCGCGGCCCTGCTCGAATGGATGCGCGTAATGGACAGCAAGGTGCGCATCATGGCGTCGGTCTGCACCGGCGCTGCGGTCCTCGCGAAATGCGGATTTCTCGACGGGCTTCCGGCCACCACCAATCATGGCGCGTTCGGCTGGGTGGCGAGCCAGGGACCAAAGGCGCTCTGGGACAACGTCTCGCGCTGGGTCGATGCGGGAAAATATGTGAGTTCCGCGGGCGTCTCGGCCGGGACCGATCTCGGCTTCTATCTCGTTTCAAGAATGGCCGGCCGGGCGGTTGCGGAAAACGCGGTGAGCGCCGCCGAATATGACTGGCATCGGGATCCCCACACGCCGATCTTCTATCCGCAACAGGCGGCGGTGTAGGCGCAACCGCACAAGGCGCCGGGCCTGTTCGCGTCAGGTCCCCGGTTGTTCGCCGAGGAAGCCATCCACCGCGTCGAACACCTGCCAGCGGTTCTTCTCCAGGAAGACCGAATGGGTGCCCTCGCCGATCTCCACCCAGCGCCGGTAAGGCGCGGATGTCAGCCTCTCAAAGACGGCGCGCGACATCTCGATCGGGCAGTCGCGATCCCATTCCGCATGGACGATCAGCACCGGGACGGTAATGCGGTTCGGATCATACAGCGGCTTGCCGGCGGCCCAATATTCGCGCGCGTCCTGGATCGTTCCGTTGGGCGCCATCAATTGCGCCGGGCCCGGGCCCGATTGTCCGCTCGCGAAGGTGGCATCGGCCCAGGCTTCGAACCACGCCTCCGGCAGCACTTCGGCTTTCTTGCCTTCGGGAACGCCATTGAGCCAGCGCGTCTTGGTGGCAGCCCGCTCGACGATACGATAGGCGCCGATCGCGCCGCCGGGATCGGCCAGGCTCGGCGTTTCCCTGGTCCACTGCGGCGCCAGCAGCACGAGCTTGTTGACGGCGGCGTTGTGGTCGGTGGTGTAGCTCGCCATCTGGGTGGTGCCCCACGACCAGCCGATCAAATTGAGCTTGCCGACGCCGCGCCGCGACCGGATGAAGGCGACCGTCGTCGCGATATCGCGAACCGCCACCGCAGTGCGGACGATCGGCGCGTTGTCCGCCGCCGGCATCGCCATCTCCGGCGGCCGCGTCGAATTGCCATAGCCTCTGATATCGACGAGGTAGACGTCATAACCGCCGCTGGCGAGATGATCCATCCACGACATCCCCGCCAGCGGAAGATCGAACGATGTCGAGGCCGGATAGGTCGATCCGGCGACGAACAGGATGGTCTTTTCGGAGGAGAACGTCGCGAGATCAGCGCGGCGCTTGTTGCGGACGAACAACTCGATGCCGGGCGTGTCGCTGGCGATCATGATCTCTTCGGCGACGATAGCGGCGGATTTATCCATCTGGACTTCCCTGGTTGGCGCTCAGGCGAAGCGCCAGCCGAATGGACCGCCGGCTCCTTCGGTGCGCTGCGGCAACATGCCTCTGATTGAGAATGAATCGCAACGGGAATAGCCGGCACAGCGCGGTGTAGACTATCAGGACATCGCCGTCCGCCACAGGGGCTCCGATGCGCAGGCGACCCATAAGGGATCATCAAGGGAGGTAGGGCATGTTCGAGATTTCGCGGCGCGATCTGGTTCTCGGAAGCGCCGGGGCAGCGCTGGTTTTCGGACTCAGGGGACCGGTATCGTTTATCGGCGCGGCGCAGGCACAGCGCGCCGCCGACAGCGTCAAATACAAGGTCGGCGACATCGAGGTCTTCAGCCTGCATGACGGGACCATCGAGCGCGTTCTCAATGACGGCTTCGTCAAGAACGCTTCGCTGGACGAGGTCAAGAAGGCCCTCACGGCCGGCGGGATCGGACCGGACAAGTTCGACAACCCGTTCACGATGACCGCGATCAGGACCGGCGGCAAGGTCGTGCTGTTCGACACCGGCTTCGGCGGCAACGGCCCGCCCACCGTGGGCAAGCTCGCCGACAACATGAAGGCGGCCGGCCTCGATCCAGCCACCGTCTCCACGGTCGTGATCTCGCATTTCCATCCCGATCACATCTCGGGCCTGTGGGTGAAGGAGACCAACGCCCAGGTGTTCCCGAACGCGGAAATCCTGATGCCGGAGGTCGAATACAAGTTCTGGACCGATCCGGCGCTGGTGGAAAAGCTTCCCGAAGCGGCGCGCGGCAATGTGCGGCGTATTCAGTCGACCTTCCCGACCTGGAAGAACATCAAGCAGTATGCCGATGGGGCCGAGCTGGTCCCCGGCGTGCGCGCCATTGCGACGCCGGGCCATACCGTCGGGCACATGTCCTTCCTGGTGGCGTCGGGCGGGCAGCAATTGTTCATCCAGAGCGACGTCACCGGCATCCACCAGCTGTTCGTCAAGAACCCTGGCTGGTTCTCGATGTTCGATTCCGACGGTCCGAAGGCGGAGGCCACCCGCCGCGCCTTCTTCGATCGCGTCATCGCCGAAAAGGGCATGATCGCCGGCTATCATTTCGGCTTCCCCAATGTCGGCACGCTGTCGAAAGACGGCAACGGCTATGCGTTTGCGCCCGTCAAGGCGTGATGCTGCCGGGCTGATTTGAAACCACCGAAGGCGCCGTGCCTCGCACGGCGCCT
>CALROE020000151.1:0-7235 GCA_943369715.1 Bradyrhizobium ivorense | reverse complement strand
CTACAAGGGCAAGTACTTCACCGGGGATGGCTGCCGCCGCGACGCCGACGGCTATTACTGGATCACCGGCCGCGTCGACGACGTCATCAACGTCTCCGGCCACCGCATGGGCACCGCCGAGGTCGAGAGCTCGCTGGTGGCGCACGCGCTGGTCTCGGAGGCCGCCGTGGTCGGCTATCCCCACGACATCAAGGGCCAGGGCATCTATGCCTATGTGACGCTGATGACCGGCACCGAGCCGTCGGAGGCGCTGCGCAAGGAGCTGGTGGCGTGGGTGCGCAAGGACATCGGCCCGATCGCCTCGCCGGATCTGATCCAGTTCGCGCCGGGCCTGCCGAAAACCCGCTCCGGCAAGATCATGCGCCGCATCCTGCGCAAGATCGCAGAGGATGAACCGTCAAGTCTCGGCGATACCTCGACGCTGGCGGATCCCGCCGTGGTCGAAGACCTCGTCGCGCAACGGCAGAACAAGAAGGAAGCGGGGGCTTAGGGGGCTGAGTCTCCAAGGCCCGTTCCCCGGACGCTGCGCAGCACGAAGTGATGCGCTGCTGATCCGGGGTCCACCTCGCCAACACCGGTCTCGTCCCATGGGTCCCGGCTCGGCGGAGTAGCGTTCCGGCCGATGCTTCGCATCGCCGGGAGGACGCCGTACCGCGTCCGGGACACGAGCCTGCTCACTCAATCGTCAGCGAAGATCGCCCAGCCCCGCACGTTTCCGGCCGAGTGTTGTTTTCAAGTCATTTACTTTGTTCCCAACATTTCCTTTGTTGGCTCCCATTGAACGGGGCTCAGGCCCGGCGTGGAAACTGCTTGGTTAAGGCACGCGGTTAAGAATGCGTGGGCGAACCGTCGTTTTGCAGGCTTCTCGCGGAATTTGACGCTCCTGCAGCGGGCGTCCGCGCCAAAGTGGAGAGATTGATGTCGTTGAGGATTGCGGTGGCGCTGGCAGCCACCATCGGGGCGGGGGCCCTGTTGTCGACCGCGGCCGAGGCGCGCCCGGACATCGTCGGTTTCCGCGGCGATTATTCGCCGGGAACGATCGTGGTGAAGACCAATGAGCGCCGGCTCTATCTCGTCGTCGAGCAGGGCCGCGCGGTCCGCTATCCCGTCGGCGTCGGCCGCGCCGGCAAGCAATGGGCCGGCACCACCCGGATCGACGGCAAATACACCAATCCCGCCTGGTCACCCCCGGCGGAAGTGAAGCGCGACAAGCCGTCGATGCCGAACGTGATCCCCGGCGGTTCGCCGCGCAACCCGATGGGCGTCGCCGCGATGACGCTGGCCGGCGGCGAATACGCGATCCACGGCACCAACATGCCGGGTTCGGTCGGTGGCTTCGTCTCCTACGGCTGCATTCGCATGCTGAACGCCGATATCACCGATCTCTACCAGCGCGTCTCCGTCGGCACGACAGTTGTCGTGACGCGCTGACAATACCCTTCGTCATTCCGGGGCATCGCGCAGCGATGAACCCGGATTGACCGACGCAAAGCCCGCTCTTGCGCGGCTTTTTTTGTTGGTGAACTGAACCTCAGCACCACGAATTGCGGTGGCCCCCGCGATAGCCGCGCGCATGGCCCGCGGCGAGCAGCGCCGCCGAAACATTGTCGGTCCGCCGCGTCGCGACATCGGCGACGACGCGTCCGTTATATTTGTCGGGGCCGATATTGTAGATCGTGACCCCGCCTTCGCCGAGCAGGCCGCGCAAGGCGGCACCTGCGGCTTCGGCCAGCTCCAGCTCCTGCGCGCAGGCCGCCTTCTTTTCCGGCGCATCGACGCCGCGCAGGCGAATCCGCGTCGTCGGCTCAAGCCCGGGCGACAGATGCACCCGCGCCTCGAACGTGTCGCCATCGATGGTCCGGAGAACGTCGACCGGATGCCGGACGCCGGAATTTCCGGTCGTCTTCCAGACCGTCTCGGCGTCGCGCGCCGCCTGGATTTCGTGCGGCGACAGCGAGACCGGCCAATGCACCCATTGCCGCAGCGGCAACAACGTCGCCGCCGCCACGCCGAGGATGAATATCCAGGGCAACGCAGCCGAGAACCGGCGGCGCCAGGGCGCACCCGGGTAGCGCGCCCTGCCCCGATAAGTATTTATTCTGTCGAATGGGGACATATTCCCAAAACCAAGGTGAGTCGCGCCGCACAGGCAAGCGCATCCGAATTTAAAGACAGGCTGGATCAAAAATCCGAGGCGATGCCCTTGTTCTCCCAGTCGCCATAGCGCGTCGGTTCCGGGCCCTTCGGGCCCTGCAATTCCTTCGGTGCGACCCCGGTGTTGGCTGCGGCGGCTTGCCGGCGCGCCTCGGCCTCGGCCAACGCGCGCTGGGCCGCCGGCGGAAGTGGCTTGCGTTCCCCTGCAGCTGTCGCAGGCGGCGAGGGTTTGTCATTCGTGTCGCCGTTTCCAGCCATGGCTCAATCCCCCCGCACGGTCCAGATTTCGAGAATAAAGCTCACCCCCGAACTGTGAAATCATAAAGGCGATTCTTATATTTGGCATATTCGCATGTCAGAGGTGCTGTCCTTTCGACGGCACGCGCCGAAATCGCGTTGAACCGTCGTCCTTTTCCTGATCTCCCGAGATGTTTCCGCTCCATGCCTCCTCAAAGATTTGCCCTGCCATCCGAAGTGCCCGGCCTCGCGGCGCGGCGGATCGCGGCGGATATTCTCGACGGCGTGCTGCACAAGCAGCGGACCCTCGATGACCAGCTCGATGGCGCCGGCGCCCATCCCGGACTGAAGACGCTGCCCGACCGCGACCGCGCCTTGATGCGGCGGCTGGTGGCGACCATCCTGCGGCGGCTCGGCACCCTCGGCCATGTGCTGTCGCGGCTGCTCGATCGCGGCATTCCGACCGATGCGCCGCGCGCGCAGAGCGCGCTGCTGATCGGGGCTGCCCAAATTCTCTGGATGGACGTTCCCGATCACGCCGCGGTGGATCTTTCGGTGCGGCTGGTGCAGTCGGACCGGCGCGCCGCCAAATATGCCGGGCTGGTCAATGCCGTGCTGCGCCGCTGCGCGCGCGAGGGGCCGTCGCTGATCGACGAGGTCAAGTCGCAGACGCTGGATGTTCCGCCATGGCTGCTGGCGCGCTGGATCGCACATTACGGCGAGACCACCGCGCGCCAGATCGCGGTGGCGCTCAGCCATGAGCCGTCGCTCGATATCACCGTGAAATCCGATGCGGCGCAGTGGGCGACGCGGCTGCACGGTGAAACGCTGCCGACCGGAAGCGTGCGCACGCTGCTGCAGGGCTCGGTCAAGATGCTGCCGGGCTTCACCGACGGCCAGTGGTGGGTGCAGGACGCCGCCGCCGCTCTGCCGGCGCGGCTGTTCGGCGACATCGCCGGCAAGCGCATCGCCGATCTCTGCGCCGCACCCGGCGGCAAGACCGCGCAACTGATCCAGGCCGGCGCCGACGTCACCGCGGTCGACCGTTCGCCCGGCCGCATGGCGCGGCTGAACGACAACCTCACCCGGCTGGGGATGCAGGCCACGACCGTCGTGACCGACGCCGCCGAATGGCAGGGCGGAGACATAGGTGGGAATCCCGGCGAAGGCTTCGACGGCATCCTGGTCGACGCCCCCTGCGCCTCGACCGGAACCATTCGCCGCCACCCCGACGTGGCCTGGCTCCGCCAGGAGGCCGATATCAGCGCGCTGATGGCGCTGCAGAAACGATTGCTGCAACGGGCGACCGCGCTGCTGAAGCCGGGCGGAACGCTGGTCTATTGCACCTGTTCGCTGGAGCCGGAAGAAGGCGAGCAGGCCATTTCGACGCTGCTGGCCGCCGAGCCCGCCATGCGCCGGGCCCCGATCGACGCCAGCGAGGTCGCCGGCCTCAGCGAAATCCTTAATTCAGACGGCGATTTACGTACCCTGCCCTGCCATTTGCCGCACGAGGACCCCCGCTTGGGCGGTCTCGACGGTTTTTACGCCGCCCGGCTGGTTAAATCCTGATTTTGCACCGCATTTTCGTGTTCTTGCGCTGATTCGCCCGGTTTCAAGATGGTGTCTTGGCAGCGTTTCCGGATTAAAAGGATTCGCATCTAATTCTCCCAATCAAGGCAAGGCGTGACGGTCGCTCAACGCAGACGTATCTCGACGCTGATCCTGGGCCGCTTCGCGCGGAACGTGATCTCGCGCGTCAGCGGCGGCTCGGTGGCGGTGTCGCGGCTGTGGCCGGGCCGCACCGACCGGCTGATCATCGCCCCGCACGATCTGCGCACCGCCGACGCCACCCGCGCCGCCGAGATCTATGCCGGCCGCTTCGTGTTCGCCGGCAAGATCGTGACCTGCCACGGCCGCTCGATCTTCGACCTCGAGCCGCCGTCGGAAGACTGGGAAGTGGCGCTGCTCGGCTTCGGCTGGCTGCGCCATCTGCGCGCCGCCGACACCGCGCTGACCCGCGCCAATGCCCGCTCGCTGGTCGACGACTGGATTTCCAATCCGGCGCAGAAGCGCCCGATCGGCCGCCGCGCCGACGTGCTGGCGCGCCGCGTCATCTCGCTGCTGTCGCAGGCGCCGCTGGTGCTCGGCGATACCGACGGCAAATTCTATCGGCGCTATCTGCGCGGGCTGACCCGCGAAATCCGCTATCTGCGCTACACCATGCTCGACATTCCCGACGGCGTGCCGCGGCTGCAGGTGCTGATCGCGCTGTGCTACGCCTCGCTCTGCCTCCAGAACCAGGCCCGGCATATCCGCACCGCCACGAAAAAATTGTCCGACGAACTGCAGCGCCAGATCCTTCCCGACGGCGGCCACTTTTCGCGCAATCCCGGCGCGCTGATCGAGCTCCTGATCGACCTGTTGCCGTTGCGGCAGACCTTTGCCGCCCGCAACATCGCGCCGCCGCCGGCGCTATTGAACGCCATCGACCGCATGATGCCGATGCTGCGTTTTTTCCGCCACGGCGACGGCAGCTTTGCGTTGTTCAACGGCATGAGCAGCGCGCCGTCCGATCTGTTGGCGACGCTGCTCGCCTATGACGACACCCACGGCGCGCCGATGGCGCACATGCCGCATACCGGCTTTCAGCGCCTCGATGCCGGCGCCATGACGATCATCATGGACACCGGCCCGCCGCCGCCGCCGAGCGTCAGCCACGACGCCCATGCCGGCTGCCTGTCGTTCGAGTTGTCGTCGGGCCTCAGCCGCATCGTGATCAATTGCGGGATGCCCTCGACCGGCCGCGACAACTGGCGCGCCTTCGCGCGCAGCACCCCGGCGCACTCCACCCTGAGCTATCACGACACCTCGTCCTGCCAGTTCGTCGAACTGTCGGCGATGAAGCGGCTGCTGCGTGGCGCTCCTGTGGTGAGCGGTCCGACCACTGTCGAAAGCTATCGCGAGATGGTCGCCAACGGCGTGCTGCTGACCACCTCGCATGACGGATATCTGGCGAGGTTCGGCGTGGTGCACCGCCGGGTGCTGATGGTGGCGCAGGACGGCTCCAGGCTGGACGGCGAGGACACCCTGTCGCCAGCGCCGGGCGGCCGGATCAAGGGCAGCGACACCGATTACGCGCTGCGCTTTCATCTACATCCCGCGGTCAAGGCGAGCCGGCTGTCCGACGCTCGCGGCGTCATGCTGGTGCTGCCGAACCGCGACGTCTGGACCTTCGAGGCGCTCGACGACAAGGTCGAGCTCGAGGACAGCGTGTTCCTGGCCGGCAATGACGGCCCGCGCCGCACCGCCCAGATCGTGATCCGGCAGGAATCCCGCCACGCCGCCTCGATCCGCTGGAGTTTTGTCAGATCGACCACGTCGGCCTCGGCGACGACGGCACGACGCAATGCACGGCGCGAACCGGAATTGCCGTTGTAGGACTTCTGCACAACGCCTTCCGCCCCATTGAGACCTGAGCCAAAAGCTGGTAATCAGCCCGCACTTGCGCGACTGGCGACTTGGATGGAGCACCATCGGGAAGCGCAAGGACGACCGCCGCGCGCCTGGGCATAAGTATCCCTAACAAAGGACCTTGCCCATGACCGACCATCCTCGCCGCGTTACCCGCGCTCTGCTCTCCGTTTCCGACAAGACCGGGCTGATCGAATTCGCCCGCGCGCTGGCCGGCTACGGCATCGAGCTGGTCTCCACCGGCGGCACCGCGAAGGCGATCGCCGCCGCGGGCCTGGCGGTGAAGGACGTCTCGGAACTGACCGGTTTTCCGGAAATGATGGACGGAAGGGTCAAGACGCTGCACCCGAAGGTGCATGGCGGATTGCTGGCGATCCGCGACAATTCAGAACATGCTGACGCGATGAAGGCGCACGGCATCGCGCCGATCGACCTGCTGGTGGTCAATCTCTATCCGTTCGAAGCCACGGTCGACAAAGGCGCCGGCTACGAGGATTGCATCGAAAACATCGACATCGGCGGCCCCGCGATGATCCGGGCAGCCGCGAAGAACCACGATGACGTCGCCGTGGTCGTGGAAGCCGCGGATTATCAGGCCGTGCTCGACGAACTCGCCGCCAACGGCGGCGCGACCACGCTGACCTTGCGCCGCCGTCTCGCCGCCAAAGCCTATGCCCGCACCGCCGCCTATGACGCGGCGATCTCGAACTGGTTCGCAGACCAACTCAAGACCGAAGCGCCGGATTTCCGCGCCTTCGGCGGACGGCTGATCCAGGCGCTGCGCTACGGGGAGAATCCGCACCAGACCGCCGCGTTCTATCGCACGCCCGACAAGCGTCCCGGCGTCGCCACCGCGCGGCAGCTGCAGGGCAAGGAGCTGTCCTACAACAACATCAACGACACCGATGCGGCCTATGAATGCCTCGGCGAATTCGACGCCACGCGCACCGCGGCCGTCGTCATCGTCAAGCATGCCAATCCCTGCGGCGTCGCCGAGGGCGCCGATCTGGTCAGCGCCTATCGCAAGGCGCTGGCCTGCGATTCGACGTCGGCCTTCGGCGGCATCGTCGCGCTGAACCGCACGCTCGATGCCGATGCCGCGCGCGCCATCACCGAGATCTTCACCGAGGTGATCATCGCGCCGGATGCCACCGAGGAGGCCATCGCCATCGTCGCCACCAAGAAGAACCTGCGGCTGCTGCTGGCGGGCGCGCTGCCCGATCCGCGGACGATCGGCCTCACCGTCAAGACCGTAGCCGGCGGCTTGCTGGTGCAGAGCCGCGACAACGCCGTGGTCGATGGCACGACGCTGAAGGTCGCGACCAAGCGCTCGCCGACCGACGCCGAAATGCGCGATCTGAAGATCGCGTTTC
>CALROE020000150.1:0-7236 GCA_943369715.1 Bradyrhizobium ivorense | reverse complement strand
TCGAACGCGAACTGGACCTGGCCGCCGATCAGATCGGTGGAAGCCGGCGCGTTGCCGCGGTACTGCACCGTCAGCCACTGCAGGCCGAGGGTCGACTGCACCAGTTCACTGAGCAGATGATTGGTGGTGCCCGGGCCGGGCGAGGCCATCGTCAGCTTGCCGGGCTCGCGGCGGGCAAGGTCGAAGAATTCCTTCAGGGTCTTGGCCGGCACCGCCGGATGCACTTCGAGCACCAGCGGCGTCATCGAGATCGAGCTGATCGGCAGGAAGTCCCGCTTCCAGTTATAGGCATCGCGCTGGGCGATTTCGGGGGCGAACAGCACCGGTCCGTTGGCGCCTACAAACAATGTGTAGCCGTCGGGCGCGGATTTGGCGAACGCCTCGCCGGCGATCAGGCCGCCCGCACCAGCCTTGTTCTCCACGATGAAGGTCTGGCCGAGGATTTCCTGCAGCTTGCTGCCGATGATGCGCGCCGCGCCATCGACATTGCCGCCGGCCGGGTACGGCACCACGAGGCGCACGGTGCGCGCAGGCCACTGCTGGGCTGCCACCGGACCGGTCAGCGGGGTCATCAACAGCCCCGCGACGGCGACCCACATGATCGCGAAAAATCTCATGATATCCTCCCGAAAGCCGCGCGGCTGGAGCCGCCAGATTGTTGTTGCGGTGTGAACCGGAACTGCCCGCGAGCCTGTCGCTGGTCGGGCGCCGCGATCATGGCCAGCCCCCTTTCGTTGTCGACGGAATTGTGATGGATATGTCCACATTATGGACGTCGGCGGGCGGGATATCAGGACAATGGCGCAGCGGCGAAGGGCGGCCGGACGGGACATTCCGGAGCCCAGACCGGGCGCCCAGGCGATCCGGCGGGCGCTGTCAGTGTTGCGCATTCTCGCGGCGGGCCGTGAGGAGGGCGTGCGGCTTTCGGAGGTCGTGCAATCCACCGCGCTGACCCGGCCCACCGTGCACCGCATCGTGCACGTGCTGGTCGAGGAAGGCATCGTCGAGCGCAGCGACAAGAGCGGGCGTTACGTCATCGGCCGGCAGGTGTCCGAGCTGGCATTGGCGCGGCAGTCGCGCTCCCCGCTGCTGGTCGCGGCCGAGCCTTATCTGGCGAAGGTCTCCGCACAACTCGGGGATACCTTGTTCCTGACGGTGCGGACCGGGCTCGATACGCTGTGCGTCGCGCGCCGCATCGGCTCCTACCCGATCCAGGTCCTGTCGATCGAAGTCGGCGCGCGGCGCCCGCTCGGCGTCAGCAGCGCCGGCGTCGCCATCCTCGCCGCGTTGCCGGCGCCGGACGCGCGAAAAATCGTCGTGGCCAATCAGGTGAGGTTCAAGGCCTACCGCACCAGCCTGCCGGCGGTCATGGGCCAGATTCAAGCGGCGCGGCGCCGGGGCTATGAACTGCGCGACATTGGCCTGGTGCCGGGAACCAAGTCCCTCTCGGCCTGGATCAGAGGTCCGGACGGCGCGCCCGCGGCGGCCATCACCATCTCGGCGGTCCGCCACCGGCTCAACCCGCGGCGCGAGGCCGAAGTGGCCGACACCCTGCTCGATGCCGCGCATACGGTCGAACGGGCGATTGCCGCGGCGAAGTGAGATCGTGACGGTTGCCATTCGGTCCAATTTCGGCTATCTTACTTTTGTCTTACCGAATGAAGCCGCCATGTCCGCCAAGCAGAAACTGACCACCACCGTCTCGACCAAAGGCCAGGTGATATTGCCCAAGGCGATCCGGGACCAGCGGCGCTGGCCGGCCGGAACGGAACTGGTGGTGGAAGATACCCCCGAGGGCGTTTTGCTGAAGGCGAAGCCCGCCTTTGCGCCCACCCGACCGAAAGACGTATTCGGCTCCCTACCCTATGAGGGGCCGGCAAAGTCGATCGCGGATATGGCGGCAGGGATCGCCGCCGAGGCAAAGCGGCGCCATGCTCGCAATCGATACTAATCTCATCGTCCGCTATCTCGTGGGCGACGATCCCGGACAGGCGGCCCGGGCACGCAGGCTGATCGACAACAATGACGTCTTCGTCTGCACCACGGTCCTGCTGGAGACCGAGTGGGTGCTGCGGAGCGTCTATGGATTTTCCGCTGCCCAGTGCGCCAAGGCGCTTTCCGATTTCGCCGGGCTGCAACGCGCGAATCTGGAAGATGCTACCGCCGCGGCGAAGGCGTTGGGCTGGATGCGGCAGGGCCTCGACTTTGCGGACGGCCTGCATCTGGCCAAGGCGGAAGGCTGTGAGGCCTTCATCAGCTTTGACCAGGATTTCGCCAAAGCCGCTAACGCCCTCGGCAGTATCAAGGTGCGGGCGCCCTGACACCGGGCGCGCAGAGCGCACCTAGGATTACGTCGGTTGAGACGATTTTCGTCGGCAAGAGAAGCGCCCTTCGAACAAGCAAGGCCGCGAAAGATGCGCCTGTCTCTATTGCCTTTGTTCAGTTTCAGAAACTGGCGATCCCGGCATGACTCGAACATGCGACCTACGGTTTAGGAAACCGTCGCTCTATCCGGCTGAGCTACGGGACCGAAGCCCCGCGCGATGCGCGGGAGCTTGGCTGCTTCTTATCAAAGCGGGCGGGTGATCGCCAGCCCTCCGGAGGCCGTTGCCACGGCGTTTTCGGACGAGAGCCTGCGCGACCCCCAGTTCCGGCGTGGCGCATGACCGGGCCTCAGAAGCAGATACCGAGGACTGTCATCCGGCACGACTGCTTGGGCTTTGTTCTTTCCGTCTTCGCCGCGACTTTCTTCCCCTCAGCTGGCCGCGGCTTCTCATAGTGCCCGGCAATTACCATCGCCCAATAGGTTTTGGAGGTGGCGCTCCTGGCGCTGGCGATGCCGACGCGGGAGGCCTTGGGGAGCAGCAGATTCTTGCGATGGCCCGCCGAGTTGATCCACTGGTCGAGCGTCCTTTTGAAATCCTCGTAGCCATACGCGATATTCTCGGCGGCGCGCCCCGCTTTGGCCGGCGCCATTCTCGAATTGAAGGAGCCGAGGACGTCGTGATCGAGCCTGTCTTTGGCGGCCATGGCCCTGGCCTGGTCCAGGGCAATCCGGTTCAGGGTCGCATCGATGACGACGCTGCCTTCACCCTGCTTCGCACGGAATTCCGAGATCAGCGATGCGGGCGACGGTTCCGCGGATGCCGGGCTGCCAAGACTCAACGGCAAGGACAGAACAACAGCGAACAGGGCTTTCATTTCGTTCGCGTTGCCTCACCACCGGATGTCACATACAGCCTAGCCCGCGCTCGATGCGCGGGGGCTGCCTGTTCACGTCCTGACAACGCATCAAAGCGAAAGCGTGGCGGATGGCTTCGATCCGGGCCGATGCGGCGCTACGCCTTGATGTTGTTCTCGCGCACCACCTTGCCCCACAGGCTGACCTGCCTGGCGAAGAAGGCGCCGAACTCCTTGCCGTCGGCCAGCAGCAGCGACATCTGCTGGGTATCGCGCAGCTGTGCCGCGATCGCGGGCTCGCTCAGGATCTCCTTGACCGATTTCGCCATGCTGGCGGTGACGTCGGCAGGCGTGCCGGTGGGAGCGAAGATGCCCCACCAGGCCAGCGTCTCGGAATCCGGGAAGCCTGCTTCGATGCCCGTCTGGGTGTCCTTGAGCGACGGCAGCCGCTCACGTCCGAGCTGCAGCAGCGGACGAAGGTTGGGCCCGAGCTGCGCCGTCACCAGCGCCGCCGATCCCGCGATCAGGTCGACATGTCCGCCGAGCACATCGTTCATGGCCGGCCCGCCGCCGCGATACGGCACATGGGTGATTTCCACACCGGCCTGCTTGGCGAGCATCGTCATGGCGAGATGGCCGAGGGTGCCGATGCCGACCGAGGCGTACTGGATCGAGCCCGGCTTTGCTTTCGAGGCCGCGATGACGTCGGCAAAGGTCTTGAACGGCCGGCTGGCATTGGTCGCGATCACATAGGGGGCGGTGCCGACCAGGAACACCGGCTCCAGGTCCTTCTCGACGTCGAGCTGCGGCTTTTCCAGAATGGCGGGAATCACCGCGTGCGAGTCGAAGGTCACGAGATACGTCAGGCCATCCGGCGCGCTCTTGGCGACCTGGGCGGCGCCGAGCGAACCGGCGGCGCCGGACTTGTTCTCGACCAGCACGGTGCGGCCGAGCCTGGTCTGCAGATGCGCCTGCAGCAGCCGGGCCAGCGCGTCGGTGGAACCTCCCGGCGGAAACGGCACGACCAGTGTCAGGTTCTTGGCGGGCTGGGCCAGCGCCGGCGTGACGGCGAAAGCGGCCGACGCCGCCAGCATGGTACGTCTCGTGATCTTCCGCATGTCGCTTCCTCCGGTGATTGTTGCTGCGCTTTGTTCGTATTATTCGCAGAGTCAGGAATTGCCGAAGCCCGATCCGGGCTTCTTGTATTCCGGCCGCGGCGGACTGAAGATATCGAGCACGCGCGCGCCGTCAGGTCCAGCGCGCATGGTGTGCGGCACATTGCCCGGAGTGCGCCAGAAATCGCCCTTCTTCACTTCGATCTGCTCATCGCCCTGAAACCGGATCGCCGAGCCATCGAGCAGCACGCCCCATTGCTCCTCGGGATGATGATGGCGGGTGCCTTCCGAATTCGGCGCCAGCGTCACCACCGAGAGCATGGCATGCTCGCCGGCGAAAATCCGCGTGGTGACGCCCGCCGCGAGCTCGCGAAACAGGCCGTCATGCGGATTGTCCAGATTGTGAAACTCGTCCCTCTGACTCATCGTGTCTTCCTTTGGCGTCAATTTCTCTCAATATCGATACGTGTCGATCAGGATTTGGCGTAGGAGCCCTGGTAGCGGCCCTCGCGGATCGCGAGCAGGGTTTCATCCTCGCGCTTGATCTGGGCGCGGACCGCCTCGAGCAGGGTGGCTGCGATGGCGGCGGGAAACGACACCACGCCGTCCTCGTCGCCCACCACGATGTCGCCGGGCGAAATCACCGAGCCGCCGATCGATACCGGCACGTTGATTTCGCCGGGACCGCTCTTGTAGGGCCCGCGGTGAATCACCGCGCGGGCAAAGCATGGAAAATCGGATGCGGCGAAGGCGGCGACGTCGCGGATGGCGCCGTCGATCACATAGCCCGCCGCACCCCTGTGCTCGGCGATGTTCTTCATGATCTCGCCGACCAGCGCCCGGGTCTCGTCGCCGCCGCCATCGACGACGATGACGTCGCCGGGCCCGACCATTTCAAGCGCCTTGTGGATCGCGAGGTTATCACCTGGCCGGGTGCGCACGGTGAACGCGGTTCCCACCAGCCTGCCGCTGCGATGGAACTGGCGCAGTCCCACCGCGCCCGGCAGCCGGGCCAGATTGTCGCTGATGATGCAGGTGGGCGCGTTCCTGAATGCCTCGATCAGTTCGGACGCGGGCTTCGGCACGCTTTCCATGGCGATAGTGACGCTCATTTGGCTGGTTCCTTTGGCATTTCGGCGCGCTTTCCGGCGCGCGCTCCTGGAGCGGCTACAGCATCCGCGCTCGCATTCCGCTTCCGGCGTGACATCTGCAGCCTGTACCGTGATGAGGTCAAGTTGCGCCCTGAACCAATCCTTCAATAGCTGATATTCAGGAAACGGTCGCTGGGTCCGACTGGCCTGCTGGAACCGAGAAGCGTGCGAGCGGACGCGGTGTCAAACCCCGCAATCGAGCAGGTGTCCAGTCACCGGCTTCGGGCGCTTCCGGAAACAGCGAACACTTTCACGCGCCCAGCCGGGGCATGGTCTTCGAACAGCCCGGTAACCTGAAGTTATTATTGACATGAAGACAGCCTTTGGTTGAAGCTTGGAGCGCTTTCCGACCAGATGATTTCCCTGCCATCCGTTGACTGGGAGAGTTCGCCATGGGGTCCCTGCAGAAATTCTATATTGCGTGTCTCGGGGCGCTGACGCCCATCATCACCAACTTGCTCGTGGTCGACCTCAATACCACGCTCCACAATCTGAGCGTCATCGAAGGAATTACCTATGCTGTCCGGCTTGTTGCGCTCTGCGCGGCCGCCTGTGTCGTCGTATTCCTGAACAGTGACGAGGAGCGGCCAGTCAAATTATTTCAACTCGGCATTATGGCGCCGGCGTTGCTCACAAGCTTGATCAACGGCGCGGCCATTTCAGTTAAAGCCAATGCGCAGGAATCAGCCAGCATTAGAATCCAGCCGCCGCTTCCAAAGCAGACCAATTTCCCGTCGCTGGTTGGAAGCGCATTCGCACAGGCCACGCCACTTCCAGCGCCTCAAACCGCTCCAGTGAAGGATTGCCTGTTGCCCGCGGAACTCAGTACGGCACAACAGGTGCTCAAAGGCCTGATCGGTGTCGTCCCTGACAACAAGTGGTATGTCGTGGTGGGATCGTATGGTGCGCTACCCGGGGCAGCCCAGGAAGCTGCCGCAATTCGTGAGCGTTTCGGCAGCAGATATTCGGTGTCGATTTGCAAACCTCTCGGCGGCCCCGATACGCAATACCGTGTGGCAATCGGAGAAAACCTGACCTATTCGGATGGTACACGCCTCAAGATTGAAGCCACCGCTGCTGGATTCTCCGCCAACACCTGGCTCTGGAATCCCGTCAATATGATGGGGGCAATTCAGCGCTAACTTCGTGGATCTTTGAAACTGCCGGGATGCTGGTCATGAGCCCCCCGATCGCGGCGTCAAATCCCAAGGGACATTCCTGCGGCCGGTTTTCGTGGGCTATGCCGCGCTGACGACGGCGCCCCGCGGCGCAAATATCGCCTCCATTTCCCTCCGCGCTTTCACCGCCGGCTGATTCTCGTCGATGGCGACGTCGCTCCAGTTCAACAGCTGGTCCTTGCGCACCGGCCGCACCAGTCTGAGCTGGTGAGCAAGCCCCAGCGGAAGGCCGCCCTGCGCGAGCGAGCGCTGCGCGGGGACGAGCTTGCCGAACACGGTGTAGCCGCCCTCGCCATCCAGCATTTCGCCCGGCGCGAGGTCACGCTTGGCGGTGGCCACCACGTCGGCGTTGAAGCAGGTCGCCACGCCCGTCGGCTCGTTGCGCAGTCCCACCGAGGCGACGGAGATGCCGAGTTCCAGCCCGATCATGTGCCAGCGCCGGTACATGCTCATGTAGCGCCCGCTTGGATCGGTCACGACGCTGTATTCCTTGAAGCAGCGCCGGATGTAATCCGTGTCGGCCTCGATACAGACCCAGACGCCCTTGCGAATGTCATACGGGATCTGCACGCCATCGGATGTCAGGCAGGAAACCACTTCGACCAGTCCCTT
>CALROE020000149.1:0-7252 GCA_943369715.1 Bradyrhizobium ivorense | reverse complement strand
CTGCTGGAGCGGCTCCGGAAGACGAGCCCGGAGCTGGCCGACAAGAAGCTGGTGGTGCACGACTTCCGCACCCCGGGCAAAACCGCCAACCCGATCAACACCGACCGCGACTTCCGGGTGCTGATGCAGGACAGCAAGGGCAAGTGGGTTGAAGTGCCGAAGACAAAATGGGAGCAGCATTCCAACGACGCCTTCGCCGAACTGACCTTCTTCGACAAGACAAAATGCCCTGGGGGGATGGACCCGGCGCAGCAGAAGGCGTGGTGGGCCGAGCAGCACGGCCACACCCCGACCGACCGCGCCTTCCGCGAGGCCGGCCGCGACTACTCCGACCAGATCGCCGATCTCAGGACCGGCCAGCGCGGCAACCTTCCGGGCGGCGAGGTCGGGGGCACCGGCACCACCCGGATCGCCGAACTGAAGGACATCGCCTCGGGCAAGGTGCCTGTGCCGTCGCAGCCGATCAAACTCGCCGACCCGCAGGGGCTGGCGCAGCAGTTCCACGAGAAGGTGACCGGCAACCTGCGCCGCGGCGATCCGTTCGAGGCGATCGCGCAGGCGCAGAAGGGCGTCGATACGCTGGACACGGTGCGCAAGGCCTATGGCGCGCAGAACATTCCGGCCGGCGAACTGCCCGGTAATCTGCGCCAGGCCATGGATCTGGTGAAGGGCTCCAACCTGCCGGTTCATCCCGACGCCGCGGTGCTGCACACGCTGGAAGGCAAGCTCGAGCGGCTCGGCTTCACCGACCTCGGCGACTTCAGCCAGAAACTCTCCAGCCAGTTCGAGGGGCTGAAATGGACACCATAGAACGTGCGCAATCGCGCCCAGGAGGCCTGCCATGACTATTCCGACGATCGCACCGGACCTGCTCCAGCTCGATCGCGCTGCCAACGCAGCGCAATTGCCACCGCCTGTGCGCGCCGGTCTCGCCAATCCTCTGGCGCGCATTACGGTGACGACGGTGACGCGCGACGGCGGGCGACGACTGGATTGCTATGCCGTCGCGGGCGCTGGAAAGCAGATGGCGGCGGTGACGCCGGACGCCGAGGGCGGCGCCGCGGTGTCGTTCCCGGTCGATGGCGCGCTGGCGGAAGCCTTGATCGTTGAAACCCTCGGCCTTGATCAGCCGCTCGCGCCGGTCGACCATCGCAGCGAACTCGACATCGCCGCCTTGTGGGCGCTGGCGGCAATGGCCGATGCGCACCGGCAAGCCGAACTGGAAAGCCTGCTCGCGCGCACGCCGGCAAGTCAGGTCGCGCTCAACGAGGACAGCATCTACCTGCGCGCGCTGGATGGCGCGACGCTGTCCGATCCGCGCTGGCTGTCGGGCATGCTGACGCAGATTTTCGGCCCCGGCGACGTTGCGGAGGCGCGGCTGGTGGCAGGGCTCGACGTGCTGGCGCGCGGCGGATTGATCGTGCCGGGGAAGACGGGACTGTGGTCGCCGCAACCGGCCTTCGTCACCGCCTTCGCGCATCTCGAATTGCCGCTCGCCGCCGCGGTGCTGGCGGTCGATCGTCGGCGGGCGGGCGGATTCGATTCCGCGGCGCTGGTATTCCTGCGCAGCTTCGCCGCCGTGTGGGTCATCGAACCGCTCGGCCCGGCCGGAGCGCCGAGCGCCGTGCGCCTCAGTTCCGTGAGCGCCGCCGATGCGAGGACGCTGGTGCACGACGCCATTGCACTGGCGCTGAAGGAGCCCGCCGCGCCGCCGCAAGCGCCGAAGACGGCCGCAGCGCCGCGCTTCTGCAAGCAATGCGGTCATCCCGCGACTGCTGCGGACCGCTTTTGCGGCCAATGCGGAGCCGCGCTGGCATGAGCGGTCTCGGCTTTTGCTCTGGATCAATGAAACGGAATTCCGCGCGCCTGATGATGCGGTTTATTCGGAGGTTCCTGATGTTCACCAATCGCCGCCTGATCGCTTTCGGCGTCGCAACCCTCGCCGGACTGACAACCCTCCTTCCGGCCGTTGCATCAAAGCCGGTCCCGAAAACGATTGTAGGCTGTGTCTTCAACCGAGGCTTCGTTTCTTCTGATGGCTACGACATCCGTCCGATGGATGCCGACGGGAAGGAAGTCGATCTCCGCCGTTTCGAGGGACATCAGGTGACAATCCGCGGCGACCTGCTGCCGGGCGATGCCTTCATCCTCAAAAAGCCTCCGGCCGACTCAGGCCCCTGCAGGATCATGCGGCCGGCAGGGAAATAGTGCGGCGAACGGATGCTCACGGGATATTACGGTGAAAGCGAGCCAGCCATGAACGCTCCCAGCAGAATTCGAATCAGGGCAGGCCTGTTGTCCTCGGTCGTTGCGCTCGTCTTGGCCGGCTTCAATCCGGCCGTCGCGGCTGCGGAAACGGTGATGGTCAAAACAGGCGGCTGGCAAATCCACAAGCCCAGCAAGGAGTACAAGGACCTGCCCACCCTGTTGCCGAAGCAGGAGAATGGTTCTGACGCGGGGATCGGCCTGTTCGAGTTCGTCTGCATGAAATCGAGTTATTTTATGCTGCTGGTGCAACCGACGGCCAAATTGCGCGATACCGAACCGGCCATGGTCGTCATCTCAGTGCGCGCCGCGGATGCGGCGAATGGAGCGCCGACTGCGCTGACCTTCCGCAACCTCTACAAGACGAAGTCGCTGCTTTCTCGCAGTCTGGACTGGGATGCGGATATTCACTATGCCGAAATCGGCGTGGCGCAGCTGGAGTCGTTCAAGACGGCCAGCGAGCTCGAATTGACGCTGGCGGGACGCAGTTACGCCATTGCTCTTTCTGACCTCGGCTCGCGATTGGGATCATTCCAGCGGTTCTGTGAGAAAGGTGTCGTCGAAAATCCGGCGCATTTCGAAAAACCGTAGAGGCGTGTGCCCGTAAAGGACTTTGCCGTTCCGATCAGCGCGACAGTTCGGGAAGTCCGCATGTCCTGGCAATCACGGGCCAATGCTGCTTCAGCCCGCTGCTGGGGAGGGTAGCCTTGACCGGCCCGGTGTTGGTGCCTTCGATCCTGCCGTTGCTCCGGGCAAGCGCCATCAGCGCCGCGACCGGCAATTCGCTGCGGCTGCCGGCATTGCCCACCTGTTCCAGGATGCTGTCGTCCCAGCTGAATGACAGCGAAAATACTTCCTGGCCCACGGTAAGTTTCGCGGCGCCGCCGCTCGCGCCGACGTCCGGATTGCCCATCGGGCCGCCGCCGGGCGAGATGTTGACGAGCTGCAGGTTCTTGTCGGGGCAGGCGATCGCGAAACAGAATTCGCGCTGGTCGCACTGCATGACGATAAAGCCGAGCGCCGCGGGAAGTTGCGGCCTGGTCCAGCCCGGCGCGGCGACGGCGTTGCCGCCGATGGCGCAGGCGAGCATGGCGAGAAGAACTCTCACGATCATGTGCGCCCCTTTCAGCGGCTTCCCGTTCTCGAACGGGCGTTGCTCAATTGCAGCCGCTGCGCCGCTCGATCCGGGTGATCTCGGCGATACGGGCGCGGATATCGCGCGGCAGCGGCACGCTGGCCTCGATGTCATAGATGCAGCCCCCGTTGCCGAAATAGGAGATCGCGCGGGACGTCTTGAAGCAGTAGCCGGCCTGCTTGTAGTAGGAATTGCGCTCGACCCATAGTTCCTGGCAACTCTGGGCGCTGGCCGTCGAGATCAGGCCGCCGGCGCTTGCCGCCACAGCCAATGCGCCAATCAGGTATCGATATTTGATATTCATGGCAGTCGCACCTCCCTCCAACAATGATTCATTCCATTACCCGCCGCTCCCGGCAAACGCCTTGCGCTGAATCAATGATGCAGCCCGTCGTTGCGTTTCGATTGCAGGCGGTCACGATGCGCTGGCATCGGGCGGGTCGATCCGGTCCAGCGCCAGCAGCAGCGATGCGACGCGGTTGGCGGAGGCGGCCCAATCGGCCAGACGAATGTAGTTGTCGGTGAACCAGTTGCAGGCCCCCTGCACCACGACAAAGGCTGCGGCCGCCTGGACCACCTCGCCGAGCAGCATCGTGCCGGCGACGTATTTCGGCATGCAGAGCAGCAAGCCGACAACCGGGGCCAGCAGCGTATTGCTGTGCGTGACCACGGTCAGGCGCATCAATTGCCAGCAATAGTCCAGCCAGGTGGCAATCACCGCCCGCAGCGCCGTGCTGACGGCAGAAAGCCGGTCCTTGATGTTGTCAGGCAATGTCTTGCCTTCGCCGCTCTCGCGGATGTGGGTTCCTATCGCGCGCAGCTCGGCTTCGGCTCGCTTGTTGTCCTCCACGACGTGGGTCAGGCGGCTGCCGATCAGCACCATCGCCGCCGCAACGATGATGGAGTAAACGATCACCGCCACCACGAGGTAGCCGGGAATGGTCAGCACCAGGCCGAATATGTCGATGGTCGAGCTACCTCCGACCGTCCAGAGGATGCCGATAAAGGTGATGCCGGTGATCAACGAGGAGAACAGCCCGAGCACGAGGTCGACCGGCAGGTCGGTGGCAAGCCTGGCGTCCTCGGCGATGCGATATTCCGGGGCCTGATGCTCCCCCGGCATGAATCTGAGCCGGACATAATGGTCGCGCTCCAGCCAGTATTTGTAGAGGTGGTTGCTCAGCCACTCGCGCCATTTCCGCTGCAGGGTCATGCGGCCCCAGACAGAGAACACGGCGAGCGCGAGGCTGGCCGCGGCCAGCGGCAGGAACCGCCATGCCTGCGCCAAAAGCTCGGCGCCATTCTTGCGTTCGACGGCATTGAAGAAATCGCGGTTCCAGAAATTCAGGGTGTACTGGGTCAACAGCTGCAGCAGCACGGTGGCGATCAGCAGCACGGTCAGCAGCCAGGCCCACGGGGCGGTCGCGCCGCCCCAGAAACCGCGCGCGCTTTGCCAGAAGCGAGAGAGCAGGCGCTGCTCGCTGGGGGCGATGTAGCTGTCGTCATTCATGGGCTGGATCGGGCAGGGCGGTTTGCGACATGATTGGCCTGACCTTCACTTCCGCGACCAGGCGATGCATGTCCGCGGGCCGGCAAAGATCCGTCCCCGGACTGAGCAGCGCGGCGGATCCGCCGGCAACCCCGTAACGCAAGGCGGTTTCGAGACGGTCGTTGCTGGAAAGGCTCCAGACCATCGCCGCCAGAAAACTGTCGCCGGCGCCGGATACGCTGACCGGCTCGATTGGCAGGCCATCGGCGCGCAGGGCCAGATCCCGCGTGATCAGCAGGGCGCCGTCCGGTCCCATCGAAAGCGCGATCACTTCGACGTGGCCGCGTCCGATCAGGCGCCGTCCCGCCTCGATCAACGAAGCATCATCCGAGGCGGTCGTTCCAGCCAGCTCCTGAAACTCGCGAAGATTGGGCTTGATGAGATAGACGCCGTGTTCGAGCGCCGCCTTCAGGAAGCGGCCGGAGGTATCCACGATGACCTTGCTGTGTGTCCTGCAAGCCTGCGCCAGTTTGCCATAAAAATCTTCCGGTACGCCAGCCGGCAGGCTGCCGCTGGCGATCACAAACGCCGGCCGCGGTTCGATGCGCGCGATCGATTCCAGGCATTCCTGCCACTCGGATTCGCCGAGCGGCGCTCCGGGAAAAACGAAGCGAAATTGCTCCCGGGTGGTCTCGTCGAAAACCGTCAGGTCCTCCCGCGTCTCGTTCTGCACCGGGACCATGAGGCCCTGGATGCCTTCGCGCGCGACCAGGGCGCCGAGCAATTGCCCGGTTGCGCCGCCGGCTGTGTAAATGGCCGACGCGGCGATGCCGAGCCGTCCGAGAACCCGGGCTACGTTGATGCCACCGCCGCCGGGATCGCGGCGCGCCGGCGCGCAGCGCATCTTGGTGAAGGGCGCCAGTTTCTTCACCGACGTCGAGGCGTCGACGGCGGGATTGATGGTGAGGGTGACGATGCCCCGCGAAATATCAGCCAATGCCTTCGACCTCCGCCAGTGCATGCAGGCCGACGAGTGCGGCATCGTCGTCCAGAATCAGCCAGACCGGAATCGGTTCGAGATACTCGCGAAGCCGGCCCTTGTCCTCGAAGCGTGCGCGGAATTGCGAGCGGGCGAGATATTCGGGCATATGGCGCAGAATGCCACCGGCAATGAATATTCCGCCTTTCGCGCCGAGCGTCAGCGCGAGATTGCCGGCGACCGTCCCGAGCATCGCGCAGAACATGTCGATGGCGGCGCGGCTGATCGGGCAGGTCCCCTCGATACCGGCTTGCGTGATCTCGGCGGCGCGGCGCGCTGGCAGCGCGAGGTCGTCCAGCGCAGCCAGCGCCTGGTGGAGATTTTCCAGCCCGCCACCGGAAAGAACGTGTTCTGCCGAGACATGTCCCAGTCGTTGTCGCAGCAGGGCGATGACGGCGTCCTCGCGTGACGAACTGCCGGCCATGGTGGAATGGCCACCCTCGCTCGCCAGCACGAGGCGTCCGGTTGCGCGCGGTATGCAGGCTGCCATTCCAAGGCCCGTGCCGGGGCCGAGCGCCGCCAGTGGTGCCCCCGCGACCGGCGGTCCGCCGCCCAGGGGGAGGAGTTTTTCAGCGGGAAGGTCGGACAGGGCCCACGCCACGGCTTCGAAATCGTTGAGCAGGCGCACATTTGTGAATCCGTAAGCGGCGCGAAGTTCCTCAGCGTCGATCACCCAGGAATTGTTGGTGAGGGCGCAGTGACCGTTCCGGATCACGCCGGCAGCAGCCAGAATCGCGGCGCTGATCGTGGCGGCCTCCGGCAGACTGCCGAGATAGGTGTCGAGCGCTTCGCGAAAGCTGCCGTGGTCGCGGACCGCCATATGGGTAACCCTGCCGACCGCCCCCCCGGCCAGAAGCGCGAAGCGCGCATTGGTCCCGCCGATGTCGGCAAGCAGCACGTTCCGGCCGGCTTGCCCTGGAGAAGCTGCTTTCATCGCTGACGTGCCGCCTTGGTCGCAAAGCGCTTGACACGATGGCTGAAACGCCCGGCGATCAGCGTCGTGTAGTCGGCGAACCATGCGGCTGACCCACGGTTCTGCCATCCGCCGAGATCCTCCAGCGCCTGCGGCAGATCCCAGTGACGCAGGCCGGCTATGGAAGGCAACTGCGACGCAGGTACGAGGCGGTTCGAGTTCACTCTAGGCCCTTCCGCCCCGGCAGGAATGCGAGGCACCATGGCATTAGTCCTGCCGTTGACCCGGCGATCTTGAGATACATCAACTGCTCCTGGTCTGCCGATGCGACAAATAAGGTGCTGCTATCTTGCCGCTGGGGTGTCCACTTGCAAAGAACCAAATGGGGTGGAATCACCGATGACCGCTTCC
>CALROE020000148.1:0-7256 GCA_943369715.1 Bradyrhizobium ivorense | reverse complement strand
TTCCGGGTCTGGTCCTTCGGACCATCCCGGAATGACGGTGCTCCCTCACATCGGCGGCGTGAGCCCATCCCGCCGCCGCGCTGAAGAGCCCGGCAACACCATTCCCCTCAAGCTTTCCTGAGATCGGCCTCGACCAGCGCGCGCAGCTCTGATGTGACCTGCGGGCGCTGGCCGAACCACAATTCGAAGCCACGCACCGCCTGGTGCAGCAGCATGCCGAGCCCGTCGGCGACGCGGAGTCCGCGGCCGCGCGCGGCTGCGAGCAACGGCGTCTCCAGCGGCACATAGACGAGATCGGCGACCACGGCGTGCGGCGGCAGCAGGCCGACGTCGATCGCAAGCGCCGGCTGGCCATGCATGCCGAGCGAGGTGGTATTCACCAGCAGGCCCGCGCGCGGCAGCACCTCGCCGATGGAATCCCACGCGACCGGATGCACATCGCCGAACTGCCCGGCCAGCGCCCGCGCGCGCTCCAGGGTGCGGTTGGCCAGGTGCACGCGCTTGATGCCGCGCTCCAGCAATCCGAACACCACCGCGCGCGACGAGCCGCCGGCGCCCAGCACCAGCGCGTCGGAGGCCTTGTCCCACCCGGGCGCGCAGGAATCGAGGTTATTGATGAATCCTTCGATATCGGTGTTGGTCGAACGCAATTCGCCGTCCTCGTACCACAGCGTATTGGCCGCGCCGACGGCGCGGGCGCGTTCGTCGGGCTTCGACAGCGCCAGCGCCTGCTCCTTGTGCGGCAGGGTGACGTTGGCGCCGACGAAGCCGCGCAGCGACAGCCGAAAGACAAAATCCCTGAACTCGTCGGGCGGCACCGCCTCGATGACGTAGCCGCCCGCGATGCCCAAAGTGCGCAGCCAGTAATGATGGATCAGCGGCGAGCGCGAATGCGCCGCCGGCCATCCGATCAGGCACGCGGCGGGGGATTTTGTCACGGACGGGCCTCCTTGTCATGCCCGGCCTTGTGCCGGGCATCCACGTCTCAATTGAGTTGGCCAAAGACGTGGATGGCCGGGACGAGCCCGGCCATGACGATCAATTTATGGTCCGCGCGATCGTGTCAAGAACGCACGCGTTGAGCGCTGTCAATACCGACGCATCACGCCGCGACGCTGTGGGCGGCGATGATCTGGTCGGCGGCGCGGCCGGTGACTTCGGCCATGCGGTCGAACGCCCGGGTAAAGCTGCCGGCGCCGGCGGTGGCCGAGCGCAGCTCCACGATCAGCTCGCCGATCTCGGCTTCCGGCATCATGGCGCGGACGCGGTCCCATCCGGGCCAGCCCTCGCGGGTGTCGAAGCCGAGGATCTGGCCGCGCCGCCCCGACAGGATGGCGTTGATCTTCGCGGTGGCCTCGGTCGGGCAGACGATCTCGACCACATGGATCGGCTCCAGCAGCACCGGCGCGCATTGCGGCAGCGCTTCGGAGACGCCGATCCGCGCCGCGGTGCGGAAGGCGAGATCGGAGGAGTCGACGCTGTGGTAGGAGCCGTCGGTCAGCGTCACCTGGACGTCGATCACGGGGAAGCCGAGCGGCCCTTTCAGCAATCCGTCGACCACGCCCTCTTCCACCGCGCCGATATAGTTTTTCGGCACCGCACCGCCGACCACCCTTTCGTGGAACTCGAAGCCGCCGCCGCGCGGCATCGGCTTGACTTCCAGCACCACGTCGCCGAACTGGCCGTGGCCGCCGGACTGCTTCTTGTGGCGGCCGCGCTGGACGATCGATTTGCGGATGGTCTCCTGGTAGCCGATCGAGGGAGCCTGCGACTTGACGTTGACGCCGAAGCGGTCCTTCAGCCGTTCCAGCGCCACCCGCAGATGCATCTCGCCCTGCCCCCACAGCACGATGTCGTGGGTGCGCGGGTTGTGAATCATGGTCAGCGAGGGATCCTCCTCGTTGAGCCGCAGCAGGGCCTGGCCGAGCTTGACGTCGTCCTTGCGGTCGGTGGCCGACAACGACAGCGCCAGCACCGGCGGCGTCGGCTCGACGGCGAGCAGCGCCTTCGGCGCGGTCTTGCCGCTCGACACGGTGTCGCCGGTCTTGATGGTGTCGAGTTTTCCCAGCGCGACGGTGTCCCCGGCTTCGGCTGTTGGACGCTTGCTGTCGTGGTGGCCATTGACGCCCAAAATGCCGGACACCCGGCCGTGCTCGCCCGACGACGACTGCAGCGTGGCGCCGTCATCGAGGTGGCCGGCGAGCAGGCGCGTCAGCGACAGCTTGCCGCCGTGCTGCAGATGCAGGGTCTTGAACACATAGGCCAATGCATCCTTCGGCGACGACGCGCCGAGCCGTTTGGCGGTCGCGGTGACGTCGGGCGCCTCGTGGCGCAGCGCCTTCATCAGCCGCAGCACGCCGTTCTCGCGGATCGCCGATCCCAGCAGCACCGGACAGATCAGGCCCTCGCGCAATTCGCGGGCGAGATCGTCGAACACCGCATCGCGCGGCGGCGCGACGTCCTCCAGCAACTGCTCCATCAGCGCGTCGTCGTGATCGGCGAGCTTTTCCAGCATCGAGAAGCGGGCTTCCTTCTCGCGGTCGAGATCGCCGCCCTCCAGCGCCACCACTTCGGAGGCCTTGTGCTCGCGGTAGACGAAGGCGCGCTCCAGCGCGAGGTCGACGAAGCCCGCGATCAAATCGCCGTTCCAGATCGGGATCTGCCGCAGCACCAGCGGAATCCGCGACGCCGGCTGCAGGGTCGCGAGCGTCTCGCGGATGCGCTTGGAGGCGCGGTCGATCTTGTTGAGAAACAGGAAGCGCGGAATGCCCAAATCCTCGAGCTCGCGCAGGATGATCTGCAGCTGCGGCAGCTTTTTCTCGTCCGCCTCGCAGACCACGACGGCGGCATCGACCGCCGGGATGGCGGCGCGCATGTCGTGCGCGAACTCGACCGAGCCCGGACAATCGATGAAGGTGTAGCTTTCGCCCATGAAGGTCGTGGTGGCGGCAGTGAGGCCGGTTCCCATCTTGTGATGGCGGGCCTCGGGACTGGCATCCCCGACCGAGGTTCCCGCATCGACGCTGCCGGCGCGCGGGATGGCGCCGGTGCGCGCCAGGATGGCTTCGAGAAGTGTGGTTTTACCGCTCTGGAAAGGGCCCACCAGCGCAATGCACCGGGGGCCCGATTTTTTAGTGCCTGGGGGACTTCTGACGTCTTGTCCCATTGCCGCCTCCTTGTTTGGAGCTCGGCCCGTGATTGGGTCGGCGCATGGATGCTCCGCCTGTCCCGCGATTTTGGCAAGCGGGAAAATTCTTGATGCAGTGCATTGTGAAGTGAACATGGGCCACCGACCCCTCAGCCGTCATTGCGAGCGCAGCGAAGCAATCCATTTCGCCGCGGTGACGGTGGTGCGATGGATTGCTTCGCTGCGCTCGCAATGATGTGGTGGGAGTTGCGATTCATTCTAAACACCAGATACACGTCCGCCTTCTCGCGGCACGATTTGCCCGAGGTGTGCCTGTCGTTGTCTCCCTCCAACGAGGAAGCAGGGAATGCCGGATGCGCGCTGCACCCGCGGTCTCGTGTGCAAAGGGTGGAAAGAAAAGCGCACACGAGCATACAGGGCAGCGGAGAACATCCGACATTCCCTGCGCAATGGCTTTACGGCTTATACGTACTCTCCCCGGTGAGCTACGCTCTGTTGCCACCGTCGCCTGCGAACGGGTTCGCAAGCTTGGCGCCAGCCTTGCGGCGCCAGGACCACACGATTTCGCCGTACGCTTCGGCACCGCTCGTCAACACGTCCTGTGATCGCTGACGGAGTTTATCCCGCCCTGCAATCGCATTCCGCGCACGATGCCGCAACGTCCACCGCATCCCATCCCAACGTTCGGTGACGATGGCCAACGCCCCTTCCTAAGGGGACAGGATGGCGAGATTCATAACGGTGTTTCGGGTTTCGGGAAAAGCGAAATTTTACCCGACGGGTTGATTTGTCGCAGGCATCGCACCGTGTCCGAAATGTGCCCAAGGACGGCCTCATGCACCGCACCAAACAGGGATGCTATTTGGAGCGGTCAATTCAGTATTGGCCTGCAATAACTCCAGATCTGTGGATGGCTTGGTTTGCAGTAGCGGAAGTTAACGCTGCAGAACGCCAATTACCTTGCTGGCAAAACTTAACCGCTCCGCCATGACGCCTATCACAAAGGTGAATAGCGCCTGGGCCAGAGGCGGACGCTCGGTCTTCAGACGCTCGAAGGCATCGGCCCGCAGCTCATAGGCCACGCTGGCGATTTCGGCCTGCACGGTGGCGCTGCGAGGTCGACCCGTGATCAGGCCCATCTCGCCGACGGTGGTGTGTCGTCCGAGGCTTCGCACTCGCACAGAGCGGCCGCTTTCCAGGTTGACGATGATCCCGACGCGACCTTCGAGAATGAAGTGCATGGAATCGGCAGGTGCGCCCTGATGCGCGACGATATCGCCGGCATCGAACTCGAGGCGTTGGCATTGCGTAGCGAGCAGCTCCGCATGTTCGGCGTTGCCTAGCGCCTCCGCCAGCCAATCGCGTAGCGAGCGCGTCTCGCCGCCGGCGTTGCTATATGCGACAATAATAGCGTTTTCACACGCCTCAAGCGCGCGGTCGAGCTCCGAGATGACCAGAATATCCTCGGAAATGAAGTTGATATTGCGGAAGGCGCTGGCGAGTGCCGGTGACAGATTTACCAGGACCAGGCGCGCACCCAGCGCGTCGGCCGCCTGCTTGATCTGCGTGAAGCTGTGGGTGGCGGATGAATCGAGACCGGTGACAAGCTTGAAATCGAACAAAAGAAATCGGCATTTGGGCTGTTCGACCAGTAACATCTTGACGTGCTCGTAGAGGCGATTGGCGGAGCCAAAAAACAGGTAACTTTGCAGGCACAAGCCCTGCAGTTCGCGGCCGTTGGCCCCCAGCAGCGCGAGTTCCTGGGGGCCGCGATCGAGCGAGCTGCGGTATTCCGTGCCGTCGAAGGCGAACTTGATGGCGCTGATGCGACCAGCGCTCAATGCAAACGTGGCGCAGCCGAATATCACCCCGATCGAAACGCCGGCCATGAAACCCCACCAGATGATGACCAGGGCAATGGCCAGCAGCGACAGATATTCGAGCCACGGGAGCTGACGCGCACTGCTAACGAGCCAGCGCTTGGTCAAATCATACCCCATCGTGACCAACAGTCCGCCGAGTACGAATTTGGGCATATAGTTGAGAAAATCAGGGCTGACGAACAGCGACGCCAAAGACATCGTCGCAACAACAAGGCCGGAGACACGGCTGTCCTTGCCGAGCTTGAAGTTAAGATTTGTTCGCCCGCTCGAGATGCAGGAAACGTAGCCGCCGAGCGCCGCGCAGAGCAGGTTGACGATACCTTGCACTTTGAGTTCTCGATCGAGAATT
The DNA here is from genome assembly GCA_943369715.1 of Bradyrhizobium ivorense. Classification (GTDB taxonomy): domain Bacteria; phylum Pseudomonadota; class Alphaproteobacteria; order Rhizobiales; family Xanthobacteraceae; genus Bradyrhizobium; species Bradyrhizobium ivorense_A. The sequence goes on along the minus strand of CALROE020000148.1, from coordinate 1,876 downwards.
GCCTCGCGCTTGGTCGAGATCTCGATTCCAGTGATATTGAGCAAGAGGCTAATCGTGCTCACGAACACGACTGCGACGAGATCCGCGCTGAGTTCCGGCAACGCGGACCAGGGGAATTGTGCAAGTGGAAGTGTCCAGGGCGGTGCAAATTCTCTGGTCGACGATATCGCAAAAGTCCAGTTCTGATCCTGGGCATCGGCCAGAGAAATCCCGAAAAGCCGAAGAATGACGTAGAAGATGACGATACAGGCCAGGAGTTGCACCGGCATCGCAAACGGCGCTTTCCAATACTGCCGGCCGAAAATGAGAAATATGGCCACCGCGATACACGCGAGCAGTTTTTGCGCGGACTCGACGTTCAGGAAATGACCGATGTTCGCAAGGCTCAGGCTATTGCCGGTCACGAGCTTGACCATGCCAATCAGTATCAGGCACCCGGCAGCGCCGAGAAAGCCGCCGATAACCGGAAAGGGAATGAACCGGATTGCGCGGCCAAGGCGGGCCATGCCGATGCCGTACAAGAGCAGGCCGGTCAACCCCGAACTCAGCGCGAGCATCACCAGCGATGCCGTCAGCAGGCCATGGTCGGCGCCATTCGGCCAGAGCCGCGCCGCGAGCGCGCCGACGAGCGCGGCAATTACCGCGCAAGTCGCGCTGTCGGGTCCGGCGATCGCGAATGGCAACGAACTGCGCCATGATGTCACCGCCCCGCCGATCGCGCCGGTGATGAATGTCGCCGTGATCCCGTAGCCAAGCCAGGGCGCAAGAGGGCCAGAGAAAATCAGTGCCGCATAAGACGCGTATGTCAGCATGGAAAATACGCTGACGACAGCACTTGCGATAACCGAGTGCGCCAGCGGAGTATTCAATCCCCCACGTATTCGGTGCGCGAATGTTTCCGACCTATTGGCTTCGTCGCTCATGCAATTGCCTATTTTCGCTCAAGCGATTTCGGATTTCGATGTCATCTGGATGTTGCGCTGCAGCGTTCGCGCCACCACCGGCCGTGCGGCAGCCCCGCTTCCGAGCGCTCCGGGAATCCCCACTCCCGCATGTCAGCCCCCTCGCTCAGCAGGGGGGATCATGCGCCTCAGACAACGGCTTTGATAGGGGGCGGAAACGAACTACGCTACTGCAATAGGAAGTGCGGACTGATGTCGCAGTTGGGTCAATCTCGGAAGTCGCGAGGCTTATTCGATCACTTCGGTAACCTGCGCGAGTAGCGACGGCGGCACAGTCAGGCCGAGGGCCTTGGCGGATTTGACATTGATGACCAGCTCGCGTAGGGCGGATTCTCTTTAACCCGCCGATCCATACGAGATGGCGGATTAAGTAAAAACCACCCTACGACCTGTGTTGCGCGCGCAACGGCGATACACGAACAAGCCGGTTCTCGCCCCACCCGGAAGCGGTATAAGCTCACCGCTGAGAGGTCGGCGCGACGACCGACCGCGGCGACCGACCGACTTCGGCGCACGCGCGGCACACAGGTGAGAAACACACGATGAAGTTGGTCTATTTCGATGATTTCAGGCTCGGCGTCCTGAAGGACGACACCGTGGTCGACGTCAGCGCCGCGGTTGAGGACATCCCGCATGCCGGCCCGGGCGATCTGATGAACGGCCTGATCGAGCGTTGGGACAGCTACAGGCCGCGACTCGAAGCGGCGGCGGCGCGCGGCGCCGGGGTGCAGGTGTCGGGCGTGCGCATCCGTCCGCCGGTGCCGGGTCCGCGCACGATCGACTGCATGGCGGTCAACTACATGGAAGACGGCACGCGCAGCGCGCCGGCGCCTCTCAACGCCTTCCACAAATCGCCGGGGGCCATCATCGGACATGGCGACACCATGGTGCTGCCGGATGTGCCGGCCACCTGT